>JANQQY010000020.1 GCA_028284845.1 Spirochaetales bacterium | reverse complement strand
TGCTGAACTCGCGCCACATCGTCATGTCGATGGCATTGCGGGACCGGATCAGCGGCGAAAGCGTTCCACGAGCTCTGCTCGGGTTCGGGATTACAGACGAGGTCTTCGCGGCAACAGCCACCCAGCCCGGATCAATAAGCGACCGCGATCTCCTTCTGACCGAAGCGCTCGCTTACTCGGGATGGATCGGCGGGACGATCGCGGGCTTTCTCGCCGGCGCGGTACTTCCGGCGATTGTTGAGCAGGCGATGGGAATCGCGCTCTACGCTATGTTCATAGCCCTACTGGTTCCAGCAGTCATCCGGTTCCCGCGGTATCTCGTTCCAGCGGCCGCTGCCGGTGGGCTCAACTGGATGCTTCAATGGGCAGGTATCTCGGCTGGAGCGGCATTGCTCCTGGCAATAGCGGCAACCGCCTCGTTGTTCGCCGTGTCCCCGGATTGGACGGAGAGCTCGGCGGAGTGAGCCCCGTACTGCTTATCGCCGGCATGACGATCGTTACCTATCTCCCACGGGTGCTTCCGCTTGTGCTTCGGACTCGTCGCGACATCCCTCCCTGGTATCGTCGTGCCATGCGACTCGTTCCAATCACGGCCGTCGGTGCATTGATCATCCCGGGCGGGCTTACCGCTGTCGGAGGGGAGATCCGCGCGAGCGGAATCGGTCTGCTGGCGGCCACCTTGCTTGCGATCACCGTCAGACAGGCGTTTCTAGTGGTCATTGGGTCTGTCGCGGCGGTCGTTCTATCGATGCTTGCGGGGATCTGATCTCAGGCGGCGATGCCGTCAATAAAGGCGTCAATGAGATCTCGGCCCATCTGCGGTCTCGACGGGCGGAGCGCGTAGTCCGGAACGGAGAAGAGGCTCTGAACCATTCCGACGATACCGCCGGCCACCAGGCCCGTCTGCTCAACGGAGATCTCTCCGGCGTCGTGAGCCGTTCGAAGAATCCCCTCGATGGGACGGAGAATCGCCTCGTACGTCATCTGCTCAAGCCGACCGGATGCATCTGAGGAGAGGGCCGGGATATCGGATCGAGTCATTCTGACGAGATCCATAGGCGACTGGCTGAGAAACCAATCGGAGATCGCGTGGAGGCGTGAACGAATATCCGGTTTCGCCTGCTCCATCGCATGGCGAATCCCGTCGCGGTGGCGATTGAGGCTACGCTTGATCACCTCAACAAAGAGCTCTTCCTTGCCGCCGGGCACATGGTGATAGAGCGAGGCGTGCTTGATACCCACCTCACCGGCGATGTCGCGGAGCGTCACGGCGGCAAAACCACGCAGCATAAAGAGATGCTCGGCCGCGTTGAGAACGCGGTCCCGAGGTGAGTCGATCTCCGTTTCGAGCAGTGCCGATGCGCCCTTATCGTCCATAGCCTACCAGTTGGTTGGGAATAAGATATCAAATCTGTCGGAAATAGTCAGCGAGGCGGCCGGTCAGAAGTGCTATGCGAATCTGTTCGCTCAACGTACCATGGAGAATGGTCGCGCACGACGAGCAACGGCCGAGCAAGGACCTCTTCACCGCACACGTCTACTTCGGCGACTACTCACAGCCCTCGACAGGGGCGCTGCCCTACCACTATCACGACAGCTACGAGATCTTCTGTTCCTTGAACGAGTCGCTCCTTTACCGCGTGAACGGCAGCGTGTACACGATGAACCGCGGGGACATCCTTCTTCTCAATCAGTTCGACGTTCACCAATCGCTCGCGGAGCCGGGAAAGCCCTATCGACGTCAGGTGACGATCTTCTTCCCGGAGCTCATCTCAGGCTGGAGCGTACCCGGATACGATCTCCTTCGCATGTTTGAACGCCGCGAGTCGGCCTTTATGCATCTCGTGCGGCTTTCGGACGAGGACTATGAGCAGTTCCAGTTACTTTTTGCGCGCGGTGTCGCATCCGCGCAGCTCGCAGACGCAGAGCGCGAGATGATCCGAAGGCTTACGATTGCGGAGATGCTTGTTGTGGTGAATCGCGGCGCGCGAGTGGCGGCGACCCAAACGGCCCCCCCCGCTGCCAGCACGGAGGAGTCGCTCCGGCTCGACCGGATCATGAGCTTCGTAGATGAGCACCTCACTGAAGAGCTTACTCTTGCGCGAATAGCGGCGGAGTTCGGGACGACGCCAAACGGAATCAACCGGCTCTGTCGCAAAGCCGGTTCAGTCACGATGCACCAGTACATTTTGAGACGCCGAGTTGAGCGTGCAAGGCTTGAACTCAGTAGCGGCCGATCCGTTACCGAGGCAGCTTTCTCGTCCGGATTCGGCAACCTCTCACACTTCGTTCGGATCTTCAGACAAAAGACTGGTCTCTCGCCCAAGCAATTTCAGCGCCAGATTCTCGAGCGGGCGTCGCCTACTCCGCCGCGATGATACGATCCCAGTCGTAGGTGGCCGTAATGCTCTCTCCAGGCTCTACGGTTTGGAACTCCTCGTCGGGCCACTCCCCGGCGGTGAGCATCTTGATTAGCCGCAGATCGCCGTCAAGCGAGACGAACTCGCGGCCGTCGGCCTCGGCTTGCTGCTTGCATCGTTCCGCGTAGCCAAGGTGAGAGAACTCGGGAACGTCGATATAGATCAGCCGGTTGTCACTGCCCTCAACTTTCATCGCATCCATGATGTAGCGAGCATTCTCCTCGCCATACTTCTCAACGTACTCCTGGTAGGTCGCGCCACCGGTTTCATCCATGGAAGACTCATGTAGGTACGATCCTCCACGCTCAATATAGCCGGCGGAGCTGAAGGGAGTACTCGGGTTGTCGCGGAATTCCTCTTCAAACCGCTTCCGTGATCCCAGGCAGATCGAACAGCAGTCGTGCGCACGAGGAACCACGAGCGGGACATCAGGGGCGGTGATCCCAAGGATCGAATTACCGCAGAGGCCAAAGCCGAGCAGGATCGCATCGTAGCTGCTCTCTGATCGCGCCGCTTCGTCAATGTGATCCTGGATGATTGCACGAAGCGTCGGACTATGGTTGTGGGCATCCTTCTTCGTGAACGCGAGGTCGACCACGTGAGGAGAGAGAGATGCGCAGTAGTTCGCCTCCCGAGCGAAGACTTCGCATGAAATCATCTTTAACTGCATAGGTTCCATCGCCTCCAGAGTAGTGTTTACCGCACGGGTGGTACAGGGTAGGACGATGCCGCTTGATTGCCTACCTCGACACCTCGCGTGCAAGCTCGCCCAGACCAGACTCGGCCAGCACCTCCGGGACATTGATAATGCAACCAACATCTATCGATCGACGAATCGATATCAGAGTAGCAACAACCCAGAGACCGTCCACTAGGTTCGGCCGTGGATCGATACCTTCCTCGATAGCCCGCCCCATCGCTTCCAGGTAGTTCCTGAATTCGCCAACGTGATGCATTGACCCGCCAAAAGGGAAGTATGAGGCGTGAGAGGAGCTATCGTTCCACGACTCGGCTCCGCTGCCATCAACGTTTCTCAGATACCGAAAGTCCGGGTAACGAGCGGTAAGGGTGCCGGCCTCGCCACGAACAGTACATCCGATCATGGGATCAGCATCAGGGTGAGAGTGGACCGTCCCGTAGCTGCCGGACACACGACCCACGGCGCCGGTGTGATTCGTGAGGAGTGCGTGCATCACGTCCGTGGGGCCGTCGCGATCTGCAGATGCAGTGCTTGTCACGCCAACAGCGCTGACCGACGCGATCGGCCCCAGGTACCACTGGACGAGATCGACCGGATGCGAGAGTCCGGTGAAGACCCAATCGTTGCCACCCTTCTTGCCCCAGCGACCGCTTGTGCCGCGCCGTTTGTCGCCGTTGTAGTGAGCCTCGACCGATCGAACGGTTCCGGGCACTCCGGATTCGAAGTCGGCACGTTGGCGCTGGAACGACGGGAAGAAGCGCGAGCTCTGTCCCACGAGGAGCCGCACACCGCATCGCTCTGACGCTGCGAGAAGATCCGGACCGCTCGAGAGATCGGTGAGGAGCGGCTTTGTGCATATCGCATGTTTGCCGGCCGCCATAATCTGTGTGAGATGCTCAGCGTGAAGCGGATCTGGGGTGTAGATCGCGATGCAGTCGATCCGATCGTTCGTGCAGAGTTCGCCCAGATCAGTGGTCCAGGAACACCGGTATGAGTCGGCAGTCCGACGAGCGAGATCCTCATCCAGATCGCAGACCGATCGAAGCTCCCAGCGCTCGCTCCCCTTTGCGCCTCGTACCAGACTGATCCCTTCGCCAAGCCCCAGCACACCGAGTCCAAGCTTGCTCATCGGTCTCCTTTCCGAACCTGCTGTTCTAGTTCATGGGCCGCCGCCTCGTCCGCGACACCCGTCACATACAGCGCCAGACCCGCCGGATCGAGGCTTCGCGTTAACTCCGCAACCTCATTGGGTTCAACAAAGACCAGGATCGGCTTGCCGGACTCCTGCAACGCACGGAGCATCGGAATCATGGGAACGGCGCCCGTCGAACCGGCTCCCGGTGTGTACTGAATAGCCTCTATGCGCGAAGCCCCAAGTGCCGAGGCATGTCGCGCGGCGTCCGGCCCATCCAGGTGAAAGAGGCACCGTCCCGCTCGCGCCCCCTGATCCTCCAGATACGGGAGGCAGAACTCGGCAAACTGATCCGGCCCAATCATCGAATTGAAGTCGCAGGTTGGCACGGTGTAGGGAATCGCAGACCACGCCTGGAGCCAGCTTGTGATGCCGGCGTTTGCGGCGGAGGTGATCGTAAGGAAGTCGAAGAATGCCCTCTCCCACGCATCGACTAAGCGTGGGAGGACGCGCAACACATCATCGGCGCGATCGTACAGATCCATGAGAAGAGGCTCAGATCCTCGAAGATTCGCGAGGACATCGGTCGCTCCGGAGAAGTCTGGAAGACAGACGAGGTAGTCGCCGGCAGCATCACGCGCCGTCGTCTCTGCCAACTTCATACAAGCCTGATACCAGCGCTGAGTTGGATCGATGCTGAGGTCGGCCGAGTAGACGTCGTCGAGTGGGTGCTGCCACGAGGTATTCTCACGAAGAGCGAACTCAAGTTCGGCGCCCAGAAAGGCTGCGGTGAGGACCGGACCAAAGTCCACGCGAATACTGGGGATCGTTTGGTCAAGAAAGTAGGTGGCCTCCATATGGGCGCGGCTTGCGGCAAGCCACTCTGCCGGTGACTCAATGAATTGAAACGGCTTGGTCCAAGAGCCACCTCGTTCGCGCGGCGCGGTCCCAACAAGAAGCGGGCGATCAGATTCGAACCTCCACCACGCTTCCCATCTGTGCGCGATCTCCGCAAACCGCGGCTCCAGACCCAGTCCAGCCTCAACCACCGCCGCATGCGTTGCGGAAATCTCATCCATTGTGCTCATGGTGGAACCCTACTACCCGCCACCGCAATGTGATTGCACTTATTCGGCAAAGAGTGTGCGAATTTCACTGCACCGATCCGAAGTAGTCGAGCATGGTACCGGCCCACCTGCGAGCATGCTCGAGCTGCACACGGAGTCGACGCTCTATGTCGTGATGGGTCGTTGGTTCGAGCTGGTCCCGCAGAGCTCCCCACTGGTGCACCGCCTCGGCGACCCAGCTGACCCCACTGCGATACGTCGCCTGCAACGTCTCCCATACTGTCAGCCCGGAGTCCATTCGATGGTCCCACGGAACGCGATGAAAGAGGAGGAGCAGGTTCGGATCTGCGGTCTCCATCGATTCATAGAGCGACCGCACCGGTTCGCGGTAGTGCAGAACAAAACGCGTTCCCGTCGCTATCGATCGGTCGCGACCGATGCCGTTCGCATCCGCGCGGTGGGCGTATACTCGTTCGTTGGGAGCAGGGTCCCGGTGCCGGGCCTTGCAGTGCATCATCCCAAGACCAAGCGGTGAGGTATAGGACTCATAGGCCCGCCACGATCCGAGCAACAGATCGACGAGTGTCGACTCAACGACGGGATCAGCTCCGAACGTCTGTCGTGTCCAGTCGGTCGCAATCCTCTGCGGAGAGTCTGTTGGGTCCCAGGCAAGACGACCAAGACCGTACAGATTCGCCTGTGCGAGCGGGTGCCCGGACCAGCAGTCCGAATCACCCCAGGCCGAGACGCCGACGAGCATCTGCCCGCCGCTCGGGCTCTTCACGAGATCACAGAGAGGTTCATTCGCGTTCACACGCCCGTCTAGGTAGTGACGCCACTGGGATGGAAGGAAACAGAGGTGCACATCCTGACCTGTGTACTCCTGCGTTACTTGAAACTCGAGGGCGGTCGGGGTCTCATGCATTGCTCCAAGCAACGGATGCAATGGCTCACGCACCTGAAAATCGATAGGCCCGTTCTTCACCACAAGAGTCACGTTCTCTCTGAAACAACCGTCGAGTGGGGCAAAGGTCACAAAACTGTCGCTCAACCCATCGTCATGAGGTCCTCGCTGCGGCGCGGGCTCTCCCGGCGGGGTCCACTCGTAGACAAACGCACGCCAGAACACATGCCCTCCATGCGGCGCGAAGGCATCCGCAAGCATGTTCGCACCGTCCTCGTGACCGCGACCATAGTCCTGCGGTCCCGGTTGCCCCTCACTGTTCGCCTTGACGAGACACCCAATCAGGTCAGGGACCGCCTCGTAGAGGCGGCGGGCACACTCACCCCACCAGGCGCGCACATCCGGGTGAAGTGGATCCGCGGTCGACAACTCCCCAAGCGACACGGGCGATCCAAAGTTGACCGCGATTCCCACCCGAATTCCGTAGGGTCGAAATCGATTGGCGAAAACACGGAGTACTCCGAGGCTCGAGTCCGTCAGCACCTCCGGAGAGGCGTTTACGTTGTTGAGGAACAGCGTGTTGATGCCCGCCGAGCAGAGCAGCTTTGCATACTCCACCTGTCGATCTGCATGCCGGCCGGGATCGGTCCAGTCAAAGATCGATCGACCTCCGTACCCCCGTTCGATTGATCCGTCCAGATTGTCCCACTGACTCACCGCTCGTACGGTGACGGGAGAGGTGTCCGCAGTACCGGCTCCGGGGGGCGCTTCGCTGCGTTGCAGGAACCGAAGCAACCAGTAGGCGCCAAATGCGAGAAGCCTCCGATGAGAGACCTGAAGTTCGAGTTGATCCGAGGAGCGGAGCACGCGAATGCGGTCTTCGCGTGAGCGCCCACCAGACACGGTCAGCCGGAGGCCCGCATACGGCGCGGGTT
>JANQQY010000015.1 GCA_028284845.1 Spirochaetales bacterium | reverse complement strand
TTCCGGTGGCGCGTACAAGGCTCGCACTGTCGAGCTTGACCGCGATCTTTTCCCCGGTGTGGCTGTTGCAGCCACATCCAGCCCGCCCTCCGTGCGCGTCGATTCGGGTGCCTGGATCCAAGCCGGAGAACCCCCGATCGTTGGTTCAAGCCCGGCGTTCACCGATGTTGTTGAGCGGGCGCACCGAGTGGCCCAGTACGATGTGTCCGTGGTCATACGCGGCGAAACGGGGACAGGCAAGGAGGTGCTTGCCAAGCTCATCCATCGATCGAGTCCGAGGTCGAGTGAAGCCTTTGTGGCAATCAACTGTGCTGCTATTACCGCCGGCCTTGAAGAGAGCGAGTTCTTTGGCCATACCAAGGGTGCCTTTACCGGCGCGGATCGGGATCGGCTTGGTCAGTTCCGTGCGGCTCACGGCGGGACGGTCTTCCTGGATGAGGTCGGCGACCTGCCCCTTGAGACACAGGCGAAACTTCTACGTGTCCTGGAAGAGCACACGGTCACGCCGTTGGGTTCACAGACGCCCGTTCCGGTCGACGTTCGGGTGTTGGCAGCGACGAATCGTGATCTTGAGGAGCAGATTCTTGCGGGCACCTTCCGTCGGGATCTCTATGAGCGACTCGCGCATGTCACGGTTCGTATCCCGCCGCTCCGGGAGCGACAGGGCGACGTACCGCATCTCCTGCGGCACTTTGTGGCTCAGTGGAACGAGCACTACCACGAGGACAAGGGTCTCGCGGACGAGACGGTCGCGCTGGTCCTCGAGTACCCATGGCCGGGGAACGTTCGTGAACTCCAGAACGCCGTCAAAAGCGTATGCGCGATGGGGCAGTCTTCCTCAATAGGACCGGAGCTCCTTCCCGGCTCGATCTTGCAGCACTTCGACCGACCTCGACCACTTGGCGTGGTGAGCGTTCAGATCCCGTCCGAGGGGCTTGATGTGAGAGCCGTGCTCCATGACGTCGAGCGGAGCTACTATCAGGAGGCGCTTCGGTTGAGCGAAGGCAACGCAGAACGGGCGGCCCGTCTGCTTGGCGTTAATGGGCCTGCGTTCCGAAAGGCGGCTCGAGATCGACTTGGGATCACCTATCGATCAGAGTAGAATCGAGCAGTGCAGGAGAAGCTCAAGAGACTCACCCGGCTGATCGGAAGTGATCCAGGATTCTACGTCCTCGCGCTCCACTCGTTCGTGGAACACTACATCCGCGATGTCTCACGCGAGAGCGAGGCAGAAACCTTTCGAGAGGTAGTTCAGGACTTCTACCACTCGCTGATCGAGAGGACCGACTCCGACCCCGAGACCGCGCAGGATGCTCTGCGCGAACTCACTCGACAACACAAGTTCACCAACTCGGTACGTCACTCATTCCACGATCTCGAACCGCACGAGGCTGTTGCCGCGACTCATCTTTTTATAGCGTTCTGCAATATGATCGGCGCCGGGGATCTTCCGGAAGTCCGCACGCTTGCCGACTCACTCCATCTCTGGGAGGCGCAACCAGAACCATCTATGAGCGCCCCGGCCCTGACATCGTTGCAGAGCGAGCTCCGCAGGCTCCAATCGCAAAACCATGCGCTCCTCTCTCAACTGAGTGACTATGACGAGGCCGAGCACAAGCTTGCGACGCTGCAGAACCAGATTGAACGCTACTCCCTCGAGTTGGATGCGGCCAAGTTGCGAACCCGTTCCAAGGACGAACGAGTTGACGAACTCAGGCGCGAACGAGCGGAGCTGAAGAGCGAGAAGAAACGCCTCCTTGAGCGCATGGAGGGGTTTGAGGCGCTCGAGCGATACATCGAGAGTCTTGGCCGGTTTAGCGTCTACACAAGAACGCGCCTTGATTACGAGCGCACGCTGATGCGGCTGACGCCGGAGCAGGAGGAGGCGTCCAGTCAGATTCACGGCGATGCCGATGTGCTTGTTCGCGGAGGACCAGGGACAGGCAAGTCGCTCGTATTGATCGAGGCTGTACGCCGTGCGCTGGAAGTAGGGGAACTCGACTTTGGCCGGGAGAAGGCGTCCGGTGCGGAGCACAGAGCCGTGCTCCTGACGTTTACGAGGACGCTCGCAAAGTTCGAGCACTACGTAGCAAAGATCCTTCGACTCGATCATGTGCGAGAGATCGTCCGGACGGTAGATGCGTTTGTCTTGGAGCGTTTGCGCCGAATCGACTCGGAGTATGGGTTCTCATTCAAGGCGGTAGATGAGGCAGTATCGGAACTCAATACAACCGACTTCATGACAGACGACGAGCTCGTAACGGAAATCGAGAGTTACCTGTTTGCAAACTTTGTCTCCCGTGATGAGTACGTGGATCAGATGGTAGCTCGCGTTGGAATGCGGCGCCGTCTTGGAAAATCGCAGCGTGAGACGGTGTGGACGATTCGCGACGAGATCGCTGAGCGTATGGACCGCACCAAGCTCTTCAGCCGGAACTACGCGAGACTCAAGATCCTTGAGTTCCTCAACGATGCCGACCCGGAGCAATCAAGCAGCCTTCGCGACGTGCGAACGATCTACCTGGACGAGACCCAGGATCTCACCTCGGGCGACCTGCTCACACTAAAGTCTCTGATCACCGGCAACTTGGTTATGGCATCTGACACTCAGCAGAGTATCTACGGTGTGAGCTCCCCCTTCGCTCGCGCGGGGATTCAGATCGCCGGACGAACCCGCGTGCTGCGCACGAACTTCCGAAACACACGACAGATCAGTGCCGCCGCCGCTCGTTTTGCACGCACGGATGAGGATCACTTTGCCTTTCGTGATGGTCCTCCGCCTGAACTTCATCGTGTGCCGGATGCGGAGCTGCTTCCACCGCTCCTCGCCGCAAAGCTTCATCTCTACCTAAAGCACCTTGAGTACGAGCCGGAGAATATCTGTCTCCTCGCGCCTCATAACTCTGAGGTGGAACACCTGAAGGCGGTGCTCGATGAGGCCGGCGTATCAGCTCAGGTGACCAGCGATCGGGAGTTCAGTTTTGACGAGCGTGGCTCCGTTCGGATCTCAACCCTGCACTCAAGCAAGGGCCTGGACTTTCCGGTCGTCATGCTCTACCTGCCATACATCCAACGTCGCGAGAGGTTCGATCCGGAGACCACGGAACGACTCACTCGGAACCTGATCTACGTTGGGATCACTCGCGCGATGGAGAACCTCAGCGTGTTTGTGGCGCCTGGAGACGACCCCGTCCTTGTTGATCTGTGTGCCGCGATAGAACCTGGCGATTGAATCAGACGCGCGGCCAGAATTACGCCACGGGGAATCAACCTGAGGCGAGCGAGGCCGATACTATCAGTAATGGCGAGCTACGAGATCCGGAACGTTCCCGACAAGATATCTCTTGCCCTGGAAAGAGTCGCTGCGGAGCGTGATCTGAGCCCTGATCAAGCTGCACTCGAACTCATCGCCGAGCGATTAGGTATCACCGACATCGAGTTTGAGTACTACAGTCTGGAAGATCTTGAGATCGCCTGGCCGGAAGAATCGGAGCCGGTCGCCGTTCCTTAGTAGGCGAGACAGCGCCTCAACGCTCCTCCTGAGCGTCCTCTCCCCCGGGTAGATATCTGTTCATCTGCGCGTCAACTTCGCGGATGTGCCTACTGATGGCCTCGCGAATCTCACGTATGAGCGATGCGATTTCGTCCGGCGAGTCGAGATCGGCTGTGTCGATTGCGAGCAGGATCTCATTCTGGATCCGCTTGTGATCGTTCACGTGAAGCTCGACGTATTCAGCCGGCATGGGATGTTGTCGCGTGAAGATGAACTCCTCATCGACAAAATGGATAACGATGTGTTCCTTCACCTTCTTAAGGATGTCTTTGATATCGTCGCGATCCGCAGATCGTCCGATACGAGCCGCTGAATCGAGCATCTGCATGATCGATGCGTGCTCATAGTCGATCTTCTTGTCGTTAATCGTTATCTCCATCGCCGCGCACCCACCAGCCACTCGTGTTTTATCATAATCTCAAATTTCTTGATTTCAGAAGAATATCCCATACTGTTAGCTTTCACAAGGCGTTCGTCTCATGTCTATCTTTGGGCAATGAAACGGCTCGTCCGCCTCCTGTTCGCACTTGCGATCCTGCTGCTTCTCACCGGCTGTGTCATCTTGAGCGATCTACCGTTCTACACGGGTCTCCTGCGAACACATCGAGCCGGAGTCCGATTTCGGAGAAGCTACGAGCACCTGGCGCTCGATGTCGCATACTCCGACCGTACCGACATGACTCTTGACGTCTACAGCCCGGCCGAGCCGGGTGTCTATCCCGTTCTGGTATTTGTGCATGGAGGTGGCTGGGAGTCGTACAACAAGGAACTCTTTGCTCCCGTGGCGATGCAGCTCCTTCCCCAGGATATGGTGGTGGTGATTCCCGGCTACACGCTTCACCCCAACGCGACCTATAGGCAGATGGCGCGGGAGATCGCCGACGCGACGGCGTGGACGCTAGCAAATGCGGCTGAGTTTCGTGGTGACCCCGATCGCGTCTTCCTGAGTGGCCATTCTGCAGGAGCCCATCTTAGTGCCCTTGTCTCTTTCGACTCCACCTGGCTCGCCGAAGCCGGCAGGAGTCCGGAAGAGTTACGCGGCTGGATTGGACTCAGCGGCGTCTACGACGTTGCCGCGCACGAGTCACAGCGCCAAGCGAGAGGACTGGAATCGCCCATCATGACGGCGGTCATGGAAGGTCATCCGAACTTCGCCGCAGCCTCGCCCATCAGCTACACTGCGGGCTTTGGCGCGCGCGCAGCCTGGCTCATTCACGGCAACGCGGATGACGTAGTACCGATCTTCCAGAGCGAGCAGATGGCCACTGCTCTGGAGGACGAGGGCATACGGGCCGAGTTGATCGCGTATCCTGACGCCGGTCACAGCGATTTCCTCTTTGGTGCGCTGGGGGATCCTGAAGCGATCGTGATTCATGACATCGGTCGCATCGTCTACGAGTAGTGGCTGGAATGGACGACTCCATTCGTCGATACTCATGGTGAGATGCCGGAGATTGACCATACGAGGCTTCCCTCGCTCAAAGGCCAGCTGGAGGCCCTTCGCGAGCAAGGAAAGCAGAGCGAAGCATCGGTCCTTCAGGCACAGATCGATGCTCTCACCCGCGAAACGAAGGTCCATGCCACGCGAACGCTCTCAGAACGCGAGCGTCTCAAGAACGCCTTCGACATTGTTGCACGCAGAATCACCAAGGTACGAGAAGGCGGCGACGCCGCGCGAGATACCGAACTCGATTCCCTCACCCAACGTGCTCGCGATCTGAAGAGTCGGCACGACGCTACCAACCGAGAACTCACGAGCATTCGTGACTCTCTCACACGAGTTGAGACCCCTGTCCGCCGCAGCGTTCGCGGACGGCATGCGCCACCGCCCGATCGCGTCCCACCCCCAGATGACCGCACGAACGAGGATCTCTTATCGTCAAGAACGGTCGATTATTCCAGGCGAGCTGAATCCTCAGGAGAGCCCTCCGGCACTGGTACCGCTATGACGTCCGTGAGTCCGCGTGCGCTTCGGACCTTGGTCGTCTCTCTTCTTGTGCTCCTGGTGATTGGTGGTGGTGCGTTTGCGGGGCTCAGTGTTCTGAATAGCCGCCTAGCTGCCGCCGCACAGAGTCAGGTCGACTCTGCGATCACTGCGCTCGGTCTCTCAAGCGCGATCGAGTATGAGGCAGTCTCAGTCAACGCCTTCCGAGGGCGAGTCTCCCTCTCCAATGTCATCTTTAGTGATCCCATCTTTGGCTCGGTCATCGCAGCCGAATCGCTCTACGCAGAGATCCCACCGGCGGAGGCGATCCGAATGCGTTCAACGTTGGCCGCACCCAACAGCTCTGCCGAATCGCAAAGTCGCGTGCCACTCGCGTTCTCCGCCGCGACCCTCGGACTCACCGGTGCCACCGCAGAGGTACCCGGCGTAGGAACTATGGCGGCCGGTGATTTTGCGATCTCGCTCGCGGGAGACCTCGAGTCTGAACTCCTGAGCAGGCCTCCTCTGGAGCAGTTGTATGCGATAAGCGCCGCGAGTCTTCGCGTGACAGACCTCCGTGTCGACCCGAGTACGGATCCGTTCCGCGCCGTTGCGGTTGAGTATGTTGGCCCGGATTCCGACCTCCTCTCGGTCGCGCGAATTCGAGTCGACCTCGCGCACGACGCAGAGGCGAACGTGATTTTCCTTGAGGATCTTTTTGTGGGCACGCCCCTCTTGGCCCAGCGGGGAAGCGGGCGCATTCTCTACGGCGTATACGAGTGGGGTGAACCATTCCCGCGCGAGGTTGATCTCTCGTCATCCACGCGACTTATAGGACGTGCGCGCGCGTTGACGGTCAATGATCCCGGTGGGACACCGATTGGTGCGCTTGACGCACCCTCAATGCTTGTCGATGCGGCCGTCCGATTGCGATTCGTTGATGGATCATCATCGATTGATTTTGACGGCGTATCCGGGGAGCTCTCTCTTGAGGCGGGCCCGTTCACCGCCGCGTTCGAGCCATCGCTTGCCGCCCAAGTGACTCAGTTTGTCCCGTTCGCACAGAGTCTGGCTGATGGGAACATGTTTGGCTTTGAGCGTCTTGGTCTTCGTCTCCGTGCGCCCTCCCTCGCCTCGATCCAGCTGAACGAGCTGGCGTATGAATCGGACATCACCGATGTTGCGATTTCCGGTACCGGTTCCCTTGATCCTACGACGCTCTCCTTCTCCGAGTACTCGCTTGAGGGGACGGCCGTTCGACTGCCGGAGCCCATTCGAGAGGCCCTGGGCGAGTTCGCTCGAGAGCTTGGAGTCCGAGTTCCGGAGTCGCGGATCTTCTCGTTCGAGGCGGAGCGTGGCGCTGACGGACAACCCAGCGTCAGCGTGAGACGCGGTCGATGAGTCGCTGCTGCTTCGCCTGAGGGAGAAGCGTGGAGCGCGCCGCGAGCACCATCGTCTCTTTTAGATCGTCCATGGACATCCCGAACACCTTGTGTGCGATCTCCAGTTCATGCGTCATCGATGTGCCGAACATCGCCGGATCATCCGAGTTGATAGTCACCGCCAAGCCGCGACGCCTGAGTTCGGGTAGTGGGTGCGATTCGATGTCATTGAAGACTCCAAGGCAGACGTTGCTCGATGGACATACCTCAAGCACGATCTGTTCGTCCCGGAGCCGATTGGTCAGTGCGTCGTCCTCGAGACAGCGGACACCGTGACCAATTCGGAGACTCCCAAGGAGATCGAGCGCCCCTGAGATGCTCGCAGGACCTTCGGTCTCGCCGGCATGGCAGACGGCCGGCACGCCCGCTTCGCGGACGATGTCAAACGAACTCTTGAATTCCGCCGGCAGATGTCCTACCTCGTAGCCTCCAAGACCCAATGCAATCACCGGACCCTCGGGATCGTCGACCACGACATCGCGAACCCAACGCGCGATCATCTCGCTCTGCTCGGTATTCGCATGGTCTCGTGGGATATCGACGATGACGCCAAACGAGACGTCGAGCTCCCGCTCAGCCCACTCGCGCGCACACCGGAGCGCAGCGACTTGATCGCCGAATGCGAGTCCGTGATTTTTGAAGTGCGTAAATGCAGTGAACGTTATCTCCGTGTGGAGGATGTTCTGCTCCGCCTGTCCCCGTATGAAGTCCCGAGCAAGTCGTTCCACGTCGTCCGCGGTAACGATGCATCGAGAGATCGTGCTATAGACCTCCGCGAAATGGGGAAAATCTCTGAACTCATACCAAGCCAGTGCCTCATCTACTGTGGTGAACGGCAGCGATACCTCATTCCGGTTCGCCAGATCAAGAAGAGTCTCTGGCGGCATCGAGCCCTCAAGGTGCACATGGAGCTCAACTTTCGGAAGCGCTTCGATCTCTCTCATCGTCCTATTCTCTCACGGATCGCGACGACGATCGCTAGCTCTCGCTCGCTACCTGATCGAGTTCTTCCCATCGCTCGTAGGCCGCCGCCCGTGCCCTCTCGCGCTCCTCGAGTTCGGCACGAAGCGTCGAGATCCGGTTCGGTTCGTTCTTGTAGAGTTCTGGATCTGCCAAGGTCTCATGGATGGCTTCGATCTTGGATTCATGATCGGCGATTGCCTCAGGAAGCGAGTCGAGCTCCCGCGCCTCAGCAAAGCTGAGCTTCCGTGGCCCGGAACGATTCACCGGCTTTTTCTCACGACGTGGGTGATCGTTTCGCGTGCCGGAACGCGCAGGCCGACTGGGAGGTCCATTTACCAGTCGTTGCCCCCAGTCGGCATACCCGCCCGCGAGCTCTTCGATCGATCCGTCCGGGAGAAAGACAAGGCAGTGGGTTACCACGTTGTCCAGGAGCTCGCGATCGTGCGTGACGAGGATAATCGTTCCCGCGTACTCAACAAGCATTTGCTCGAGCAGGCTGAGGGTATCAAGGTCGAGATCGTTCGTCGGCTCGTCCATGACAAGGAGGTTCGACGGTTGAAGGAAGAGCTTTGCCAACATCAGTCGGTTTTTCTCACCACCGGAAAGCACGGATACCGGGGAGCGTGCGCGATCAGGCTCGAAGAGGAAATCTTGTAGATATGCACGAAGGTGTTTGGGCCGTCCGGCTATCATCACGGTGTCGCCACCGTCTGCGAGGAAGTCGGCTATTGTCTGCTCCTCCCGAAGCGCATCCCGGATTTGATCGAGGTAGATCGCGCTGAGGCGTGTCCCGCGCCGGATGGATCCCTGCTGTGGTTCGAGTTCGCCGAGCAGGAGTCGAACGAGAGTTGTCTTGCCCACACCGTTCGCACCCACGATCCCAATTCGATCACCACGCATGATCGTTGTGGTGAGATTGCGGATAATCGGAGGAGATGACTCGCTCGATCCCGGTATGCCGTACGAGAAGTGCACGTCAACCGCCTCTGCCACCAGGCTCCCCGATCGGCCCGCATCCTGGACTCGAAGCCGCATCGAACCCTCGACCGACCGTCGCTCTGCGTACTCTTCCCGCATCCCGAGGAGCGCTCGGACCCGACCCTCATCTCGAGTACGTCTCGCCTTGGTACCGCGTCGCAGCCACGCCTCTTCTTCTGAGAGTCGCTTGTCAAAAACCTCCTGTCGGCGTGTCTCCGCCTCTGCACGCTCGCTACCTCTGCGAAGGAACTCGTCCACTCCGCAGTCGAGGACGGTGAGTCGGCCGCGATCAAGTTCCGCGGTTCGGTTCGAGACCGCCTTCGCAAAAGCACGATCGTGCGTCACCAGGACAAAAGTCTTTACGCTCCGGAGAAGGTGCGCCTCTAGCCAGAGTGTGGCGCTGATGTCCAGATGGTTCGTCGGTTCATCAAGGAGAAGTACCTCGGTATCTGACGCGATAGCCGCCGCCAGCATCACGCGCCGCTTGCCGCCACCGGACAGGGTAGAAAACACCGACGACGGTTCCACGCCGAGTTTGGTGAGAACCTTCTCCGCCTCGATGTCCGACATCGATGTACCGCTCGCGTAGTCGAGTGCGCTCCCGGTGAACTCGGCCACTGCCTCCTGTTCCAGGTAGGCAAGACGGGTTCCGCGCGAAACGGTCAGCGTGCCGTCAAAGTGATCGACACGCCCGGCGATCAGCCGAAGAAGGCTCGACTTGCCCGTTCCGTTGCGCCCGAGGAGACAGAGTCGATCGCCCTCATTGATGTGGAGGTCTACTGCATTGAGCAGCGATGGTCCGCCGAACTGAAGCGACACCTCTTTGAGACTGATAAGCGGCACAGCGGGATTCTATCAGCGCGGTAGTGGATTGAGTACAACTAGGGCCGCGGCGACTGGACCGTCCAGTTGGCGAGGGAATAGCTTCTACAGGTGCTCGAACTCAAGTACACGTGTCGTTACTGTGGACGCCAGGCCATTCTTGGAAAACACCGATGTCTTCGCGAGAGACTCGCGAAAATGGCGCGTCGCAGGGGCGCTCGCGTGGCTGCCACTGATCCTTCGGGCGTAGAGACGAGACGTGCCTTCTACCCATGGCGCGTTGCCGGCGTGACGGCGACTGTTGCGCTCCTCGTGCTCGCAGCGATGACGCTCGCCATGGCCGGGGTAGGGTGGGGGTTCGGTCTTGTTCTCGTCGCCGGCATTGTCCTTCTCGCCGCTCGGAGAAAGGGACCTCGCGGCGGTCGCGCGGCGTTTCGCAAGTTGCTCGCGCTCTGTCACAACGATGAGAGCCTCGCCGAACGACTCATCCTCGCAGAGATCAGGAGAAAGCCCGACCTGTCCAGGTCGGAAGCTACCGAGGCTGCAATCGACAAGCTCCTCTCCGACAGACGATAGCTTCCTGATTCAACCGACCTCACCTGCGACCAATCAATCGATATACTGATCGCGTGTCGTATATGTGGATTGAGTGGGCTATGAAGATTCAGGCGATTGCGCAGAGTGGGCTGACCTACTCTGAAAACAAGTACGATCTTGACCGGTATCGGCAGTTGCAAGAGATCGCTGCGGACATCATGGCGAACCACAGTGAGCACAGCCATGAGGAAGTGAAACGTTTTCTAGAGGGCGAGACCGGATACGCTACGCCAAAGGTCGATGTTCGAGGAGTGATCCTCCGTGGGGCCGACGTACTTCTCGTGAAGGAGACGATTGACGGGAAGTGGTCGCTTCCAGGCGGCTACGCGGATACCTACTTGAGTGCAAGCGAGAACACCGTCAAAGAGATCAAGGAAGAATCTGGGTATGAGGCCCGGGTCCTCCGGCTTCTTGCGCTCTACGACAAGACTCGCCACCATCCGCCGTCTCCCAACCCGTTCTCCATCTACAAGGCCTTTTTTCTCTGTGAGATAACCGGTGGCGCTCCTGCTCAGAGCATGGAAACCTCAGACGTAGGGTTCTTTCCCATCGACTCTCCGCCTCCGCTCTCAACGGGCAGGACCACCGCGAGCGAACTCACTCGCATGGCCGAACTGGCCGCGAACGGAGAGGTTGACTGGGACTAGTACCTGGTCACCGCTGAGATCCTGACTTCGTCAATAACGCCTTCAAAACCCGATCCCCACGACGCGCCGGGTATATTCCCAATGCCGATCTCGTGGAGCGCCGGTCCGTGGACGATTCCATCGTCG
>JANQQY010000010.1 GCA_028284845.1 Spirochaetales bacterium | reverse complement strand
CCACATCGTGTTGATTGCGTAGAGGACACTGCCGCCGGCAATAACTCCTGCCGCAGGGAGCAGCTCCGGCCGCCACTCCTGGAAGTAGGTCTCCATCGCAGCCTTGTCACCAAGGATCGACGTCAGATCCTCCGGGAGAAGGAACCACGCGCCTGTTGCCGTGGCACCCGTAATCGCGAGCCCCGCACTCAAGTGCGCGATCCCGCGGCCGGTCTCTCCAACAAGAAACTGCCCCGTGCCGGGGATCATCATCGATGCGCCGGCCGCGCGCATCACATAGGCATGCTCCTGTCGCTGGACCGAGACCTGCTCGGCAATGGTCAGGAGATCGTTCACCGTCACTTCGGGAACCATCTTCCCGTCCAGGAACGGATACGCCTCAAAGACATCATCCGCAGTAACAGGATTAACTGCGGGCGAGGCCATGGCGGTGCCAGTCACTGCCACGGCGACAACAAGGACGATTGCTCGTCTGATCAACTTCTGATTGCGTGTATTCACCGCAATACCTCCATCTGCACAGAGAGATACGGCGCAGCGGTTACCCGATGGTTGAGTGAGTCTTACCTGTTTCTTAAGTCGGATTCTGCGGTCGGCGACGGACCGCCGGGGGCTGGATCGTCCTCTAGTCACCGATGCCCCTCCGATCCGAGATCATCTACCGGAACGAGCGACCTCGCGGGGGAATCCTTGCAGGAAGCGATCCGCGCTGCTGTCGAGCAGTGGCCGGAAGCAGGCGCTCCGCGGAATCCTCGGGTGTGGCTTATTCCTACCGGCCGCTTCAAGGGAGTCGATGCGGTCAGGTCCGGGCGATTGTCGAGGAAGAAGCAAGGAGCGCGAACGACTCGGCACCGTACAGCAGTAACCGGCAAATGCGTTCGTAGAAACGATCTCTGATGATTGGCTACGCTTCATTTTCACCTGCTGTCACCCGGCGCACTCGCTTGGTTCGCAGATCGCGCTCTCGCTCCGGAAGGCTGTGAGTCTCAGCATTGCCGAGATCGCGGCCGCGTATCTGACCTCGGCGGAGACCATGAAGAGACGGATCACTCGCACGAGGGGCTGGCTTCGCGAGCAGCGAGTACCATACAAGATAAGAACACATTCGGAACTTCGGAATCGCTTGCCTCGGCATCTGATCGTGCCTGTTCGTCCACGTCCCAAACAACGATCCTCGCTTGGAGCACGGCGAACCACTATTCCAGCATCCCGTCCGACCGTGTCTCCAGGGCGAGATCACGTTTGAGTATCGCGCTGAGCGCAGTTACGGGCAGATCCTCACCTTCTTCACGATTCGGATAGAGACACTGAGCAAGGACAACGTCTGCATCGCTGAGCTGGAAATGGCCCCGCCGGCGATCGTCATGAATGGCCCCGATGTTGCCCCGCCGGCGATTGTTGGCGGTAGTCACGCATAGCCGCGGGGCGGACGCAGCGAAGGCGGCAAACATCATGCTTGCCACACGGCGTCCATTTTGTATCAGTCCTGGGCTTCCCCCACCCGTTCGACAAAGACGTCCTTGATGATGGCCTCGAGTGACGAATCGGTGACGCTGATTG
Organism: Spirochaetales bacterium; assembly: GCA_028284845.1. Classification (GTDB taxonomy): domain Bacteria; phylum Spirochaetota; class Spirochaetia; order DSM-27196; family SLST01; genus SLST01. Next base: position 19 of record JANQQY010000010.1, on the reverse strand, counting down.
CCTTTATGGAGTACCGCTG
>JANQQY010000004.1 GCA_028284845.1 Spirochaetales bacterium | reverse complement strand
TGGACGCCGGCACCGAGAAGCTCATGCGAGATCATCAAGACGCCCTGCACGCGGAGGCGGGCGTCCGACTGCAGAGGCCGCGCCATAGACCGCACATTTCCATAGCAGCCTATCCGGTTACAGCCCGAGCCGAAGTGTTCGGCGCGCTCGATCGCGTGACGCGCGAAACCGCCCCAATCGATCTGTCGCTGGTCTCGCTCGGAGTGTTTGTGGAAACGGAGACGGTATTCGCACAACCACTCCCGTCAGCGACGCTCATCGACCTTCACGCCCGCATTGTTCGGGAGATCGGGATCGAACCGCTCTACCCGCATCACCTGAACATAGGAGCTTGGTGCCCGCACGCAACCTTCACCAGCAGGGTTGGGCGTGAGGAAGTAGTGACGGCTGTTGCCTATCTCCAAGGGAGGTTCAGTCGAATCAACGGATCAATCGTTGGACTCGGCGTCCTCGATCAGACGCAAGCTGACCCAAGCGATGAGTCGGTTGAGGACGTGCGCCAGTTCCTGTTTCCGGGCACCGTTCGGTAGCCGGCCGAACCAAGAGGCTACGCGTACCGGTCGTGCAGAATCAACTCCGTTGATTCCTGCCGAACGAAACCGCTATGCGGTTTCGTTCACCCATCGTTTTACCTCGATCGCCAACTCCTTCCCGCGCTGCCGGATGAGATCGAGGTGCTCTTGCCGTGGCTTTCCGCGGAACTCGACCGGCTCCAGGAAGTCCCAGCCAAGTCGGTTGCGCTCCATGATCTCATCGAGCTCTTTCTGCGCACCACCCGACCAGCCAAAGCTGCCAAAGCGGAACGCCTTTCTGTTGAGCGCCTTCTTTCGGCCGACTTCCTCAAGGAGGGCGGCCATGGGCGGGAACATCTTGTACTCGTAGGTAGGTGTACAGACGACCACACCGGAACTCTGCCAAACACTGGCCAGAGCATAGCTCCAATCGGTCTCCGGAATCTTGTGGGTGTGGACCTTGACTCCCTCGCTCTCAAGGCCCTCTACAACCGGCTTGACGCCCATCTCCGACATTCCGTACATGGAGGAATAAAGCACGGTCACATCAGTTTTGGCGGGTCCCTTGGCGTAGCTCGCGTAGCGGATGTAGTCGTTAATGATCTTGCCCGGATCTTTCCTCCACACAATGCCGTGTCCGGGTGCGATGATGTCGATCTCGATGTCCGCGAGCGCGGCAATGGCGCGTTCGACAAAGACTGAGAACGGACCAACGATGTTGGCATAGTATCGCTCCGCCTCTACTTCGTAGAAGTCGAAGTCTGAGGGTTCGAGCTGGTCGTCGTACATTTTCTCCCCGACCGAACCAAAGCTGCCAAATGCATCGCACGGCATAAGCGTCTTGCTCTTCTGATCGTAGGTGGCAATCGTCTCCGGCCAGTGCACGTTTGGAATCTCCGCGAAGAGAAGGACCCTGCCGTCGCCAAGATCAAGCGTGTCGCCGGTCTTCACCGTTTGAACCGGTCCCTCGTACTCGTAGAAGTACTTCACGAGATCGGCACCCTTGGCGCTCGCGACCACAGTCACATCGGGCTTCAACTCGAGAAAGCTTCGGAACCAACCACTGTGGTCGGGTTCAAGATGGTTCATTATCACGTAGTCGATATCGTTGATATCGATCTTCATCTGCTCAAGTTGCTCATAGAGCGTCTCAGGGACGCCGTCCCAGTCACACACACCATCCACGATCGCTGCTTTTTTGCCTTTGACGATGTAGGAGTTCATCGAAACGCCGTTCGGAATGGGCCAGATGCTCTCGAAGAGTATGTCGTCTACATTGGCAGACAACCGGAAAATCCCATCCGTCACCACTGTTGTCTTCATGACACCATCCTTTTTGTATCGATAATATTATACCGTTTTACTCAGGAATAACAAGCTTCACGTGACTCTCAGTGTAGCAGGTCAGAGGCGATTCTGCGCCCGTCCACGCTCATGTCGAGTGAGAAACCTGTCGACGGCGTTCGCGAACTCGCGACGATCGCGCTCCGAATAGGGCGACGGCTTAATCTCGATTCGCCCGGCCTTCCGAAGGTCTTCAGCGATGTCGCGCTCTGAGAGCCGAGCGTCGATATTCTCACGGTCGAGCTCTTCGCCCCGGTCGGTGATGACAAGAGCGCCGGCCTCGATAACGCGCGCCGCCAGCGGGATGTCGCGGGTGATGACAAGATCGCCGTCGCCCACATGGTCCGCGAGCCAATCGTCGGCGTCGTCGGCCACGATCATCGTCACCCACTCTCCGTCCGGGAGTGGGATCTTCCGATTGGCCACAAAGGTGGCCGTGAGATTCGTGCGGTGAGCGGCGCGAGCGATCAACTCACGTTGACGGACAGGCATGCTGTCCGAGTCAACAAGAATGCGCATCAGGGAACTCGTGCGACGAAGAGCTCGGCCGCCTCGTCAGCGGACGCGTAGACCTCCCGGGTCGCCGCGTCCACGAAGAGGGCCTGCCCGGAGACGATGGTTGCTCTCTCCGCGGCGGCGGTGGACCTCCCTCCGTCACCCCGCCCCGGATCAATCCGACACTCAAGGCTGACGGAGCCGCGATGGCAGAAGACGATCTGTGCGGTGCCCTCTCGTAGTCCTGCCTTGTCGGGTCCGCCGTCAAAGAGATAGCGGTCAAAGGCGAACTCATCAAACGGGGTCGAATAGCGAACACAGGTTCCTCCCGGAACATCCTCGGTATCGCCGGTCAGCACCGCAGGCGGTTCGCTTCGAAACACTCCAACACGAAGCAGCTCATTCGGGTCGAGGTGCTTCGGGGTCATGCCACCTCGAAGGACGTTGTCGCTGTTCGCCATCAGCTCCGCGCCTACTCCGTGGAGGTAGGCATGCAGGACACCGGCGGGCTGATAGGTTACCTCACCGGGACGTAGTGAGATCGTGTTCAGAATCAGCGGCGAGAGAATGCCGACATCCCCCGGATAGTGATCGGCGATCGTTTGAACCCAGTAGTGCGCCGCATTCGGATCGCCGGCCTCAGGAAGCGCGTTGCGGTGGGGCCGGATCGATCGCGAGATCGAGATCGCGGCCGCGATGAGTTCGCTCCGAGCGTCGCGTTCCAACTCGAGCAGATCCTTGAAGAACCGACCCAGGTCGGCTTCGGATTGCGGAGGCAGGAGCGGCGAGTCGGCCTCCCGGAACTCGGGCGAACTCCAGAGACCGGAAATCTCTTCGATCGGCCGGAACCCGCGAAGCGCCCAGAACGGTGTCACGGCGCAAATCAACTCCGGTTTGTGGTTGTCGTCACGATAGTTCCGGTTTGGTGCGCCGCGATCGAGGCCCGCAGCCTCGTCACGCGCAAAGCCCGCCCTCGCCTGCTCAAGACTCGGATGCGCCTGGATGGAAAGAGGAGTCTCGGCGCAGAGAATCTTGAAGAGGAAGGGAAGGCGCTCGTGGACCGATGCACCGCCCAGCGAC
>JANQQY010000002.1 GCA_028284845.1 Spirochaetales bacterium | reverse complement strand
CGACGCAAGGATTAGGAGCTACGGCGTTGTCCCCGTGATCGTCCTGGGCGACCCTGAGCAGGGAGCGCCCCTTGGTGCTGCGTTGGTCGCGGGTGGACTCCCTATCGCTGAAGTGACCCTCCGCTCTGACGCGGCGATGGAGGGGATGGCTGCGATCGCAAAGGCCCAGCCTGAGATCCTCCTTGGCGCCGGAACCGTGACCTCGATTGACCAGGTGAAGGCGTCCATTGACGTCGGTGCCAGCTTCATTGTCGCGCCGGGGTTCAACCCTGAGGTCGTCGACTACTGCTTGGAGAAGGGGATTCCCATCTATCCGGGTATCAGTGGGACGGGGGAGATCGAGCAGGCGATCTCACGCGGAATCGAGGTCGTGAAGTTCTTCCCGGCCGAAGCGCTCGGGGGCGTCCCGATGATCAAGGCGCTCTCAGGGCCATACCGGAACCTTCGGTTCATGCCCACCGGCGGGATCACATTGTCGATTCTGGACAGCTATCTCTCGCTTCCACAGGTCGTCGCCTGCGGCGGGAGTTGGCTGGTGCCGAAGGAGAAGCTCGCGGCGGGTGACTACGATGGGATCACGGCTACCGTTGCGAAGACCATGCGTGCCATCCTTGGCCTGTCCATCCACGATGGGAAGGCGGAGATCGACGTGAAGTACCCAGCCCGCACCCGGGCCTATCTCGACCGCGTCGGCATAGCGCGTGTCGCGAGTGAGCCGGCCATTGAAATAGAGGCGAAATCGATTATCCTTCGCGGATGATCTTTCCCGACTTCGCCAACGAGCGGGAGTACCTCGACTACCTTGAGACCCGGGCAGATCTGCCGCCCGGGTTTCGCGTATCCACCGGCCGGATTGATTTCACCGCCTCCGAGCGCCCCTCGCTCGAGCCCTACCGAATGGATCTGAGCCTCATTGCCCTTGATCGTCCAACCGACCGATTCGCAGCGGTGTTCACGAAGAACGCCTTCCCCGGCGCGCCGGTCATCATTGGGCGCGAGCGACTCTCCGAGCCGGAACTAGGCGCGATCCTGATCAACAATAAGATCTCAAACGTTCGTGCGGCGACCGGCGTGCAGGATGCGCTTGCGCTTTCTACCAACGTCGCCGAACGCCTCGGATTCTCACCAACCTCGGTCTGGAGCGTCTCGACCGGAATCATTGGCTGGCGTCTTCCTGTCGTCGAGATGCGCGGAGCAATCCCGGACCTCTGTGACGGGCTCGCCTCCGGTTCGAGCCTGCCGGTTGCCAAGGCGATCATGACGACCGACAGCTTCCCAAAGGTCAGGCGCGTCGACGTTGGAGGCGGCTCGATCGTCGCCATCGCAAAGGGAGCGGGGATGATCGAGCCCGACATGGCGACCATGCTCGTCTTTGTTCTCACCGACCTCGACATATCACGTTCGGTTCTCCGTGAGGTCTTGCCCGCGGCGGTGAGCGGCAGCTTCAACGCTATCAGTGTGGACGGCGACATGAGTACGAGCGACATGGTTCTCCTCGCCTCAAGCGCAACGGGACCCGCCGTACCAGCGAGCGAGTTCCAGGAGGCGCTCACATCGCTTTGTGGACTGCTCGCACAGGATGTGGTACGTAACGGAGAGGGTACCGGACACGTCATTGAGGTGACCGTCTCCGGAGCCGAAGGCAACGATGTTGCGCGCGGAATTGGCAAGGCGATCGTGAATAGCCCGCTCGTGAAGACGGCGGTCTATGGAAACGACCCGAACGTTGGCCGCCTTGTGTCGGCCATCGGCGACTACACCGGATCAGCCGGGATTGCGCTCGATCCGAACGCCGTTGAGCTTTCGATCGGCGAAGAGAGAGTCTACGCGAATGGCGCGTTCACGATCAGTCGGGAGACTGAGGTTCGCCTCTCCGACTATCTGAAGATGACGGCGTTGAATCCGCGTCTCACGGGATATCCTCAACATCAACGCGTCGTGAAGATCGCCGTGGATCTTGGTGCCGGTTCCGGCGTCGCCACGGTCTGGGGTTCAGACCTCTCTGATCAGTATGTTCACGAGAACGCGGATTATCGAACGTAGGTAGGTATGAGCAAGATAGATCGAG
>JANQQY010000719.1 GCA_028284845.1 Spirochaetales bacterium | reverse complement strand
TCTCTCGCTCTTGATCGGGATTAACAATGTGTGGCGGCGATACGACTCGGCCGACCCAACAGATCTTTCTGTCTTTCGCGACGAGTATCGCGAGCTGCTCCGTCGAGCCCGGGAGAGTGGTGTTCGTGAGATTCTCATCCTGGAGCCGTTTCTCCTCCCCGTACGGGATGAGCAGCGAAGCTGGCGAGAGGACCTTGACCCAAAGATATCCGTCTGCCGCGAGCTCGCGAGCGAGTTCGGCGCTCGATACATTCCGCTTGACGGAATCTTCGCTGCCGCCGCGGTATCGACGGGACCGGAATCTTGGGCTCCGGACGGCGTTCACCCCAGCGTCGCCGGCCACGGACTCATCGCCGAACAGGTGGCTCGGGCCCTGCTTGGCGAGCGCTAACCCACTCGGCCCCGACCGTTCGAGCGGATTCTGAAAGTTGCACTGCTCGCGGACCCTCTTTAAGATCGCCCCGAGGAGGGTATCATCCGCGTACTGATCGTTGAAGACGAGGTGCTCATCGCGATGGCGCAGGCGTCCGGACTCACCCGCCTTGGCTTCAAGGTTGTTGGCACCGCGGTATCACACGAGCAGGCGCTCGAACTCGCTCGTGCAGAGCGACCCGATGTCGTCATCCTTGACGTACATCTGCCCGGCGTGTCCGACGGCATCGAGACCGGTCGGCAGATTCGTGAGTTCCTCGATTGCAAGATTGTCTTTGTGACCGGTTCCAGTGATCCGGACACCATTCGGAGCGCCCAGTCGCTCGGCCCATTGGCTATTCTCGACAAGCCACTGATGCCGGAGGAGCTGGCGAACGCCATCCAGTGATCAATGCCTGCTCAGCGTGCGGTATCTACCGCGCGGACAAGCGTGTCGACCGCACCAGATCCGTCGTCATCTGTCCGGAATGCGCTCACGAGTCGCCCTTCCGTTTCAGACCTCTTCTTGCGGTAGGGGGTCCGAGCGGTTGCGGGAAGACAGCGGTGCTGTTGCGAATCGCGTCCGGCGCGCCGCCGTTTATTGCGCTTGAGTCCGACATCTTTTGGCGACCTGAGTTCGACACGCCGGATGACGGCTATTCAGCTTTCTTTGAGTTGCTCCTCCGAACGGCGAAAAACATCAATCAGTCCGATCGGACCGCCGTCGTCTTCGGTGCCGGATGTGCGACCGTCTCAAACCTTGAATGCCGAGTTGAGCGTCGGTATTTCACCGATCTCCACGTTCTCGCGATGGTTGCCTCCGATGAGGCGATTGAGTCTCGCCTTCGCGCTCGTCCCGAATGGCGTGCCGGCGGGAGTGCAGAGTTCATTCGGGGCCAGCTCTCTTTCGCCCGTGCGATACGCGACCACGGGGAGAATGGAAACTACACCATCCTCGACACGACAAACGCCGCCGTAGAGGAGACATCTGCCTTCGTTCGACGCTGGATCGAGTCCCGAGTCGAAGGGTAGACTCACGAATGTACGACTTCCCGCGCTACGACTCTCACGAGCCGCGTCGCGAGATGCTGGTCCTCACGCCCGACCGCGCCGGGCGTTTCCATCAGTTCTTTGAGACGAGTCCCTTTACTCCGTCCGGTCGCTACGTCTGTCTGCTCGAGGCGCCCTTTGAGGATACCGGTCTCTGGATCTGTGACGTGGCGTCCGACGACGCAGACTTTGTCGTACCCACACGAAGTGGAACCTGCAGGGAGATCGACTCATCGTCACGCTCCGGCGCAAGCCGGCTCAGCATCCCGATGAGTTCGGCGTTCGCGATTACAAGACCCTCTTTTTGATGCCTTCACCTGTGATCCCGATGGCGACGACTACCGGCCCATTGCACGGGCCGTTCCCGGGTCGGGGCATCCAACCGTCCCTCCTGACGGCGCGCATGTGCTGACCGACACCTACGTCAACGACCCTGCCGAGAATCGGCCGATTCCGTTCTGCGCGTTGATCCGCACCCCGCGTGGAGCTGGGACTGGAGCATGGTTCTGGTGAGCTCGTACCTGGGCGGTACTCGAAGACCGCTCCTTATCAAGATGGTGTGACCACGTGATCTCGCGTCGATCGGATCGGCCGGCCGACCGACGGCTCGTTGACAGCGTAGAGCCGTGTCGATAGGGTACCGCAATGGCTTGGGTTGAAGACGATCGGCTCTATCCTAAAGAGATCAACGAGAACGACCCCTTTCAGACCGCCGTTCTGAAGGTGTTTGTCGAGCGCTACGAAGTGGCGATCAGCTGGATCAAGGCGAAGTTCGGCGACCGAGCAGAGCGGGGCGAGCTCCGAATCCTCGATATGGCGTGCGGGTCCGGGTACGGCTCTGAGATGCTGTCGTCCATTGGGAAT
>JANQQY010000707.1 GCA_028284845.1 Spirochaetales bacterium | reverse complement strand
GCACGTCGCGATGCAACGCCGGCGCGAGCGAGGAAGACCTGGAGGCGAATCGGATCACTCATCGTCGCTTGCAAACCTCTGTTCGTCGGCCTCATCGAGCTTTGGTAGGTCGGAGATGCTCGAAAGCCGGAACAGCTTCAGGAACTCCCGCGTCGTTCCGTACTGAACCGGCCTGCCGGGTGCATCCTTCCGTCCTACCTCCTTTACCAATCCGCGCGATAGGAGCAAACGCATCATACCGTCCGCATTCACCCCGCGCAGGTTCTCGATCTCCGCTCGAGTGATCGGTTGCGAGTAGGCGACGATCGAGAGCGTCTCCATAGCTGCCCGTGACAGACGTGCCTCGTTCTTTCGTCCGTATCGATGCTTCAGTGCGGGAGCGAGTTCCGATTTCACACTGAGCGAGAACGCATCGGCGATTTCGACGAGCTCGAGCCCCGACTCTGGTGCCGCGAGACGCTCGCGAAGTGCGGCAAGCCCGGAGAGAACCGCTTCTCGTCCAAGTCCGCTGATCCGCTGTAGACCGTTGAGGTCGACGCCGTCGGCTTCCAGGAAGAGGATCGCCTCAACAAGCGAGGCTTCGGACTCAAACGCCATCCAATACCTCCTCTTCTCCCGCAACGACGCGGACGTTTTCTCGCGGGCGGATTCGGATATCACCAAAGAGACGGTTCTGGTAGATTCCGACGTTCATTGTCTTTACCGACTCGAGGAGTGCAAGAAAGGCGCATACGATGTCCATGACGGAGTTGGGGTTTGCGACGATGTCTGAAAAATGGAACTCACCGCGATCCTCAAGAAGCTCGTTAATAAGCGTGAGCTTCTCGTTGATGGAAACCTCCTCGTAGAGGTCGATGATTCGCTCCGGCGCCAAGTTCGTCATCACGTTGGTGAACGTTCGTAGGAGGTCCCAGACGTCAATCTGCTGCCAGAGTTCATCGTCGTCGACGAAGTCGAAGGATCGCTGATTCTTTCGCGGTTCGAGCATCATCTCCGAATCGCGCTCCTGTTCATCCATCAGAATTGCGAGTCTCTTGAACTTCTGGTACTCGATCAGACGTTCTACGAGCTCCTGTCTCGGGTCATCAAGTTCGTCCCCATCGTCGAACTGAGTAGGCAGTAGCATCCGACTCTTTATGAGCAGCAGGGTCGCCGCGAGTGAGTAGAACTCAGTGATGTCGTCGAGATTCACCTTTGTGGCGTACTCAAGTGCGGCTATGTACTGGTCGGTGATCTCGTGGATTGGGATGTCGTAGATATTGATCTCTGACTTCCGGATGAGAAAGAGGAGCAAATCGAGGGGCCCCTCGAACTGTTCCAGACGTACGAGAGGCCCTTGCGCAGTGGAGGTTTCCGGCGTGTCGCTCAACGCCGGAAGTATAGTGTTGGTCTAGTTTCGGGTAAAGAGCGCCTAAAAAAGCTCCTCATCACCAGAGGCGACCTCCGGCTCGCTTGTCGCTTTCGCCTCTGCTACCTGCTTCGCCTTTGACTCCGTTTCACCTTTTGACGGTTTTTTGTCGGAAGTCTTGCTGCTCTCGTCGTCCTGCTTTCTCAGGTGAGCAAACATCTTCTCTCGAAGCTGTGTTTCGAGTGTGGTCGCAATGTCCTCGTTCGACTCGAGGAATGACTTCGCGTTCTCACGACCCTGCCCGATCCGCTCCTCTCCGTACGAGTACCAGCTTCCGCTCTTCTGCACGAGGTCGAATTTTAATGCCGCGTCGAGCAGACTGCCGGTTGCGGAGATGCCCTTTCCAAACATGATCTCCATCTCGACCTTGCGGAACGGTGGTGCAACCTTGTTCTTCACGACTTTCACCCGAACCTTGTTGCCGATCGCGTTGTCCGCGCCCTGGGTGATCGTCTCGATCCGCCGAACTTCCAACCGAACCGACGAATAGAACTTGAGCGCCTTGCCGCCGGTCGTCGTCTCCGGATTTCCGAACATCACGCCGATCTTCATTCGAATCTGGTTGATAAAGACCAGACAGGCGCCACTCTTCGAGATGGTGCCGGTGAGCTTCCGGAGTGCCTGACTCATCAGCCGCGCCTGCAGCCCGACGTGGCTGTCGCCCATGTCGCCGTCAATCTCAGCCTGTGGAGTGAGTGCCGCGACCGAATCGACGACAATCATGTCGACGGCGCCGGAGCGCACGAGCGACTCAGCTATCTCGAGCGCCTGCTCCCCTGTATCCGGTTGGGAGACCCAGAGGTCGTCGATGTTGACGCCAAGGTTCTTTGCGTAGATCGGATCGAGGGCGTGCTCCGCATCAATAAACGCGGCAATTCCTCCGCCCTTCTGAGTCTCAGCGATCGCGTGGAGGGCGAGGGTTGTCTTGCCGCTCGATTCAGGTCCGTAGACCTCGATGATCCTGCCTTTCGGATAGCCGCCAAGTCCCAGCGCCTCATCGAGTAGAATCGAGCCGGACGGGATGGTCTCGATCCCGGCGCCGATGTCGCGGGACCCAAGCTTCATCAACGATCCCTGCCCGAATTGCTTTTCGATCTGGAGCCGAGCCGCCTCGATGGCTCTCTCTTTGTCCTGTGCGTTTCCAACGGGCTTTGTGGTAGCCGTAGCGCTCTTCTTTGCCATGTATCCTCCCAGTTCTCCTGGTGGTAGACGACGTCCACCACTGTCGCAACGCTTCAATAGATAGTATGCGAGCGTTTTTTGTGCGGTCAACATGCCGACAATGATGAGTAGATGCTATCGCTCCGGCGTCGCGTGATCGCACTCCTCGTTCTCGGTTTTTCTGCAACCACCCTGGTCGGACAGCTGCAGGAGATCTCAGTCGACCTCCTGCGACCGCTCGACTTTTCCTTCATCATTCGGGAGATTCGTGCCTTCGGCACCCTCTTGGGCCTGTCCCCGTTTGAGGTCGCGGCGGCATCCAATCTTCACGGTACTCTGAGCCCAAGCGAGGTGGAGGCAATCGAGCTGGCGTTGCTGCTCCACCCGGCGACCTCTGAGAACGAGGGTCGACTCATAGCCCAGGCAGTGCTGCAGAAGCATCAAGAGAAGAGTGACGCCTCCCTTCTCGCACTGTCGCTCGGTAAGGTCTCCGATTCGATCGATTCCCAGTTGCTTTTGGCCCTCCTGGACGATGTGTCCGATCGGTCCGCGGTGCAACCCGGTGTTGAGCCGCACCTATTCGCAATCGCCCGCGCCTTTGCCTCGCTTGAGGAGCGTGATCCGGCGATCGCCTGGCGAACGGTCGCCGCCCCACTCCTTCTCGAACTATCTCGAGATGCACGGAGGCACGATCTTGTCGTCGAGCTTCGCGCGGTTGCCCATACCTTGCTCAGTCAGGATTCGTAGGTGCAAAAATTGACGTCCGATCCCACGCCGGATACACTGCGGCATGCGTGGAGACTTGTTGATACTCTCGACTCGGTCAATGAGAGAGTACACCGAGCGTGTCGCCTACCACATCGAGACCTTCCCTGAGTTCCACGCAACCAATCAATCAAAAGACTTTCTTGGTGTGCTCAAGACAACCAAGTTCGCAGACGGCGAGATGGAAGTTGAGGTAGGCACCAGTCTCCGCGGGAAAGATGTCTTTCTCTTTGGGAATGCCGGACGCAACAGCTTGGGGCTCAGCGTCGAGGAGTGCAAACTGGAACTCTATAACGCGGTGGATGCGTTACGTCGTTCCGGTGCGGGGAAGATAACACTTGTTGAGCCCTACTGCTCATCCTCTCGCTCCGACAGAACAACACGACGGAACTCCGTGGGATTCTGGATTCACTACAAGACCCTCATGAGTCTCGGCGTCAACCACATCGCCACCTACAATCTGCACTCGGACAAATCGCGCTCCGTCGTTGACCCGACCCTCTGTGCCATTGAAGATGTGCCGGCGATCGTGCTCCTCAAAGAGTACATCACCGACACATTTATCAAGACGACGGAGGTCCTGGAGCAGCATGTCCAGGAGAATTGGCTCTTCTGCTCCGTGGATGCCGGCGGTGAGGGCGTGGCGAAGAAGTACGCGCAGGCGTTTGGGACTGAACTGGTCATCGCCCACAAGCAGCGAGACTACAACAGGGCGAATACGGTGGAGTCGATCAATATCCTCAGTTCGAGCCCTATCGAAGGGAAGGAAGTGTGGATCGTGGATGACATGATCGATACCGCGGGTTCGGTCTATACGCTTGTCCGCGAACTAAACAGTCGTGGAGTCGGGACGGTGAACGTCGCCGCAGTGCACCCGGTCTTTTCCCCGCCGGCGGTGAGTAGGCTCCGCAAACTTCACGATGAGGGGATGCTCCAGAACGTCGTTGTCGCGGATACGGTTCCCGTTTCCGATGCTCTGAAGGAAGAACTCCCATTCCTGCATGTCGTCTCATCGGCCCGTCTTTCCGCTGAAGTGGTCATGCGACTGCACGAGGAAGGCAGCCTCTCGCCCTTTTTCGAACCCTTTGATGCGCTTCCCTACTTGTCCAGTCTGAAGCTCTTTCTGTAGAGATTGGGCCTACCGTACGTCCCGAGAATCCACCAGAATCGTTACCGGTCCGTCATTGACATATACGACGTCCATATGCGCCCGAAAGACGCCAGTCTGAACCTCTATGCCTTGGTCGCGCCACATGTGAACGGCCCTCTTGTACATCGCCCCCGCGACATCCGGTGGCGCAGCAAGGTTAAAGCTGGGCCGTCTGCCCTTTCGCACGTCACCAAGGAGCGTGAACTGGCTCACTACGAGCAGGCCGGCCCCCTCCACGTCCTCCAGTGAGATGTTCATCGCCCCCGCCTGGTCCGGCAGGATTCTCAGTCCGGGAACCTTTCTTACTATGTAGGCAAGATCCTCCGCGGAGTCGTCCTTCTGGACACCCAGGTAGACAAGAAGACCAAAGTCGATCGATCCGGTGACGGTACCGTTAACGCTCACAGATGCGTCACGGACCCGTTGAACGACCGCTCTCATTCTGCCGACCGCGCAATGATCGGACGAATCCCTGTCGCAACAAGCGACCAGTCGCCGTCCTCATACTCGACGCGCCCGATCAACTCGACAAGATCAGAATCGACTCGCGCATCAAACGGCACATGCACGGCAACCGTGCCGTCGAGCGTCTGCTCATCGGTGTAGCCAACCAAGAGGACAAACCGAGTGCCGTCATCAGAGACGGACATGTTGCTGGTGCGGCCGTTCCATCTGACATGACACCCGTCGTGAAGCCATGGTTCCTCGGCCACCTCGCGAAACGAGAAGTTGTCCTGAAAATCGGCGAATGTAGGAACTCGAAAATAGCTGGCGACGAGGAGAACACGCTCCTTGATGAGTTGATTGGCGTTTGACAGGAGAAGACGGTTTGCCTCTCTGCGAGCGAGGTTGTCGCGAAACTCGTTGAAGAGTTCGCCGATTCCGGAGAAGAGCGCCTCCACCTCGGTTGGGCTAAACTCGTACCTGGGTGTTCCGGTTGGATCCGTGACGTCTGCAGGTAACTCGAGGAGGAGCGGCTCGACTCCGTCCCGAACCTCTACCCGATTGCGCAAAAGGTTCGTTACCACCGGCGGAAGGAACGCGATTCCAGCGACTATCAGTGCGACCGATGCGAGCGCCACCACCGCCCAGCCAGGAACGTACAACCCGACGCTTGGGAGGAGCCGCCTGACGCTCCTTGGGTCCGAGAGCTTCGCAAACTCTGAGTAGTCGTCGGTCGTGCGGATCATCGCCAGGAGTCGCTTGGCTCGTCGATTGCGCGGATCGTGCTCAATCGCCTCGAGGATGATGGTGATCGCCTGGGAAACATCTCGTCTGAAGAGAAGAACCAGCGCCAGCGCCAGATCGACCCGCGAGGCACCGGGACGAAGCTGACGTGCTCGCGTTAGGTAGGTGTGGGCCCCGCCAAACTCGCCCATGCGCAGACAGGCGGTTCCAAGAAGCTCGTAGAACCTGGGATTGTCGCGATGATGGAAGACCTGCGCTTCGAGCAATGAGACAGCATCCCCAAATCGCCTCTGACGATAGAGGCGCTCAGCTCTTGCAAGGGTCTTCTGAGCCCGCATTCTGGCTAGCGAAGCTGTTCCCGAAGTATGGCCAGCCGTTCGCGGAGCCCATCGATGTCTTCCGCGGAGATCGTGGCCGACGACGATAGTTCTTCAATCCGAGAGAGGATCGCCGCAAGCTCCGCAACGAGGTCGTCGCGGTCTATCTGGCTGTCGGCTGCGATCGCGGTTGGCGTTGCTGCCGGTATCAGGTATCCCGAGTCGGCAAGATCACCAATGTAGGAGACAAACGTAGCCGACTGGTTCTGCTCAAGCTGAACGGTTGGGTAGGTCAGAAGCAGTGCCGAATCATTGATTGAGTACGGGAGGCGGTTGAAGTTACGAGTTGGGTTTACTTGGAACTCCCACGACGACTCAGCCAGTCGCTGCCAGTTCGCAAGAACCACCGCTTCCGGCGTTGTGACACCCTCCCCGCTGATCATCACCTGAAACCCGTTACCGGAGTCCGCCCTCGCAACGCTTCGCACGAAGCGATTGACTGGTCCCGGGTCCACCAACGACTCTCTGTTGATCTGAATCCCCGACGAGCTTGCGAAGTGAAAGTTCGACGGCTCGCCAAGGTAGGTGTCATAGACGAGGCGCACACCTGAAACCTGCGGTGCCTCCCCCAGATTCGTGACGGTTACACGCATCTCGACGGCATTGGATACCGATGCGGTCGTCCCTCGGGCAAATCGAAATGACTGCTCTATTCGTAGCGTCGGACTCTCAAAAACGTAGGTAGCCCCGCTTCCGGTCTCCTCAACCGACTGCGAGAAGGTGCCGCTGTCTCCCATCCGATGGACCTGATTTCCCTCAAGGATGTCGAGGCTCGAGGTACGGGGATCATCAGAGAAGAAAAAAGGAGCCCACCCAGATCCGTCCCTGTACTCCAGGGTAAACCGAGCCGAGTCTTCGTGGAGCGTGAGCCGAATGTCTCCATCCTCCACGACGAGCGCATGCGCCACCGACCCGACAAGGAGAAGAAGCAGAACGATCGCGTATTTATGCACTCGCTTGATCATTGGCCGCTCCCGAGTTCTTCAAGAAGAATCCGTTGCAGCTCCTGCGCTTCCTCGCGGAGAATGTTGAGCGAATCGCGAAGCTCTTCGTCCGTCGCGTCTGGGCTCGTCGCGGGTTGTGAAACGGTCGGTGTATCCGTCTGCACGGTCCCACTCGAGGAGGAGTCAAGTTGCGACTCGAGTTGCCTGATCTGAGCCATCAGCTCGAAGATAGTCACGTTTTTGTCGAGGAGTTCGTCTTCCAGCTCGTTGATTTGTCCGTTGAGCGCTACAATTTCGTCTTCAAAGTCGTCCGTTGCAAGGCTCGCAAGCCGCGCACGATAGGAGCGCAATGCTTCCTGGTAGGCGACCTCGCGTTGCTGGAAACTCTCGAGCGCCGATAGATACTCTTCGTGACTCCATTGAAGGAGCGTCAGGAGCTCATTCTCTCGTCGAGCGAGGTCGATCACATCGAGGCGATAGCGCGCCGCTTCAACGCGAAAGCTCGTTGGGAAGCGCTCGGTGACCTCCGCAAAAAAGCGCTCGGCCCGATCGACGTTCCCAAGAGAGAAGAGCGATTCCCCCGTCCAATAAAGAGCGTTTGGGTAGAAGCTGCTGGCCGGATACGACTCCATGAACGAGCCGAACTGCGAGATTGCGGCGTCG
>JANQQY010000690.1 GCA_028284845.1 Spirochaetales bacterium | reverse complement strand
TACCATTCGCTCAACTTCTCGGTGAGCTCGATGTTTGTCCCGTTCAAGCCGGCCGCCGAGTAGTCTTCTGCCAGCGGTCGATCAGTTCACGCTCCTGATTCGGGGCGAGCCCGGCCTTGAGCGGCGACCCCTCCTCAAGACGCCAGGTCAGCGTCTCTTCTACCGTTGTATCAATGGGCCGATAGCTGATGCCGGTGTCCAATGAACGCTTGTTGTCTGCCTGCCAGAAACTCCAGCCGTATCGAGCGGGGAGGAACATAGGCAATGGACCCATGGGTCGCTCGTTGCCGTCATCCGGTTCCGGGATCGATTCGAGTTGCGACTCCACCCACTCCTGGTCATCCGCGAAGAGATACCCGTCCGTTGAACCGCCCATCGCGCTTCCAACGGCGAGGAACTCGGACCACGTCGTGGGGCTGTTGACGATATTGATCGGACCGAAGAGCTCGTTCTCCAGGGCGTGAACGGCCGCGTTGCCGATGTCCCGCGGGTCGATGATCTGGATGGGAGTGGACGCACCTGCGGGAACAAAAATCTCTCCGCCGCGATGCGCTCGAACGGCCCAGTAGGTGGCGCGATCGGTGTGATCATAGGGGCCGTTTACAAGACCAAGGCGAAACATCACCCCTCGGTCTCCAAGTGCCGATTCGACCTCACGCTCACAGACGACCTTCAGACCGCCGTAGGTCTCGTTCGAGAGATCCGCGTCACGGTTCTCCAACTCCTCAACCGGTGAGCTTTCGGAGAAGAAAGGTTCCACGGGCGCCTTGTAGACAGAGATGCTTGAGATCAGGAGGTATCTGCTGACATGACTCCCGACCGCTTTGAGGCTTCGGAGGACGTGGTTCCGTGTGTAGGCAGAGACGTCGACGCAGGCGTCGAAACTCTTGCCGGCAGCAGCCTGCGTCTTGACGGCCTCTTCAATGGCAGTGAGATCGTCGTTTCGATCGCCCATGAGGCGTGGCACGCCCGGGAAGAGAGAGGTGTTGGTCTGGCCACGTGAGAAGATGGTCACGCTGTGGCCGGCGTCCAGGATGCCTTGAACGATGTGCCGGCCGACGAACTGGGTGCCACCCAAGACAAGAATGTTCATTGCTCGGAGTATACTCAGCAGATGAGCAAAGCGGTATTCGCGATTCTGTTGGCCTTTATCGTATCCACTGCATTCGCGGACGAGTGGTACAGTATTGACGGGTTCACCATCCAAACCGGCACCGACATCTCGATCGTCGTGGAGGGCGCCGGTTCAAACCTTCTGGGATTTTCCTTCGACGGAGATCCTGAGCCGGCCGTCGTAGGTCTGTTGCTCGAATCAGACTCGGCTCCGGTCGCAGATCACGATATGGGCGTTCTCATGGGCCTCACCATGGTACGCGCAATCGTGAATGATTCCTCCGACCTCGTCGAATCGATCGAGCTGAGTCCTTACGCAACACCGTTGGGCATTGACGGTCGCTGGATGACCGTCTTCTCGACCAAAGGCTGGCACGACCTCTTCTTTGTGCGGTTTACCGCTCCAGGCGGCATCTATGACACGCTTGTCCTCGTGCCGGAGAGCACGGGAGCCGACGGACGCGACGAGCTCGATCGGCTCCTCGACTCGTTTCTCCTTGTGATCGAGGAAGCGGCGGGGTAGAGCCCGTTCAATTGCCGCCCCTGGCGATGAATACCCTTCTCTGGTTTCGGA
>JANQQY010000688.1 GCA_028284845.1 Spirochaetales bacterium | reverse complement strand
ATTGATCTCGGAAACCGCAGGTCTCTGCAA
Organism: Spirochaetales bacterium; assembly: GCA_028284845.1. GTDB lineage: Bacteria > Spirochaetota > Spirochaetia > DSM-27196 > SLST01 > SLST01. The sequence goes on along the minus strand of JANQQY010000688.1, from coordinate 9,724 downwards.
TCTCGCCGAGGCTCTGAACGGTCTGTTCCACGAGCACACGCGCGTGGTCGAGGCGACGACGAATCAGATAGTGAATCACCGGCTCGCCAAACTCGTCACGGAACATTTGCCGCAGATAGTTTGGGCTCACGTAGACGGCTTCTGCGAGCTTTGCAAGGTCCCAATCGTGCGCAAAGTCGGTCTCGATCAACTCCCGAACGAGTTCGGCTCGGCTCGGTTCCGGCTGATCACCGCTCGTGGATTCGACGAGCTCCACCGCGAGCAGTCCGCAATAGTGGTCAAGGCGCTCCTCGTCGAGTCGGCGGTCCCGATGAAGGCACTCCCTTAGTTGCTCGACGAGCGAGTCTATTCGGCTTCCCGACTCGTACACACCCGGGCGGATCCACTGACTCATTGATCCGGTCAGGCCGATACAGGTCTGCACGCCTCCTACCCTGTTGGAAACGAAGTGAGGAGTGTCGGGCTGGTGAACCAGGACAGAGCCGTCATGATAGCCAAAAGGTTGCTCACCAATCGTGGCGGTGCCTTCGCAGCCGTGGCAGAAGACGAATTCTGTTGCTCTGTGAGCGTGGGATTTGCAGGTGTGTCCTTCGGGTACCTCTACGTCAAACGCAAAGACGCACTCACAGTTAGCCACAACGTCAGAAAGTGCAACTTCGTCCGACACATTGTCAATGGCGGTCTCACCGACCTCGTGAGACGATTCCAGAGCATCCGGCTCCATCGATTCGGAGCGGAGGACAAGGAGGATGACATGCGAAGATTCGGAGTGCTGCTTTTTGTGGCGTTGGTTGCAACGCCACTGTTCGCTACGGGCGAGCCTGAAGACGGTGAGGCGACCGCGCGAAACGCGGGTGGTCCGCTCACGAAATACGACCCACCACTGGTCGTATCGACCTGGCGACGCGACGACAACCGTGCGAACTTCGAAGGTGAGACAATCACCGACAACATCTGGACTCGATCGATCGCCGATCAACTTGGGATCGAGTTCGAGTACGACTGGATCGCTCCTTCCGCTGAGTTCAATGCGAAGGTGAACACCACACTCGCCGCGGGCGACCTTCCAGATCTCATGAACAAGCTCAACCTCGAACAGTACTCGAACCTGGCCAGAGTCGACCGGCTCGCCCCGCAGTCGCAGCTCATTGAAGGGTTCGATGTCGGACGCGTCGGTTTCTACCTCGACTTTGGTCCCGGGATTACCAGGAAGATGCTTACCGTTGACGGCGAGATCTATGGCTGGGGCGGAGGTCCCAACTTCTCCGCGGCTCCGCTCTTCACCGCGCGCGGCGATTGGCTCGACAACCTCGGCCTTGCTATGCCGGAGACGATCGATGAGATTGTGAATGTGCTCTACGCCTTCAGCAACGATGACCCGGACGGGAATGGCATTGACGACACCTACGGACTTGCCACATCCGCCGGTTTCCTTCGCGGAGGTTCACCGCTGACACCGTTCTTTGCACTCTTTGATTCGTACCCCGAACTCTGGGTCGAGGGAGATGATGGTTTGGTGTACGGCGCACTGACGCCTGAGACGCTTGAGGCGTTGACGTTGCTTCGGACATTCCATCAGGACGAGGTGCTGAGTCCCGAATGGCCGGTGCTCTCGACCTGGACCGACGCGCCGGACGAGATTGCGCAGGACAAAGTTGGCGCGTCATTTGGAAACTTCTGGTGGCACAACTGGGGGCCGGTCACACAGACCGTCGCGGCGAACCCGGGGATGGAGTGGCAGCACGTCTATCCGCGGCGCGCAGACGGTGAGTTTATGCTCATGCCGGTGAATGCCCAGGTATCGGATATCAGCGCGATGAACTCATCGTTCTCGAATCCCGAGATTCTTGTGAAGCTCTTTAATCTCCACTACCAGCTACTCGACAATCCCGAGACGGCGAATAGCGACTACGACACACGTGTGACAGACGAAGGTAATCTGCCCTCCTTCTTCTATTGGAACGACTTCCTTGGAGAAATCCGAGTCGATCGGCTTCCGGCAAGCGCGCGGCGAATCGCGGAGGCTGTGGAAACCGGCGATCCATCCGGTCTTGACCCCGTGACCTTAGTCTCCTATGAGTCGATTCTTGCCTACTTGGACGGCACGGCCGATCTCTCAGGTGGTGATAGCCCCTACGGCGTCTACCGAACCGCGGGACCGGGAGGAGTGAACTCCGAACTGGTCTGGACCGTCATTAATGGTAACTACTATCAGGTAGACGCATTCCAAGATACCCCAACGCCGGCACAGACTTCGTTCGCAGGCGATCTGCGGTCAACGCGAGACGAGCTCTTCATCCAGATGATCGTTGGCGCACTCGAGCTCGACGAGGGGTGGACTCGATGGCAGCAGTACTGGGAACAGAATGGTGGTGCCGAATGGACCGCCGAAGTGAACGACTGGTACGCGAACCAGTAGATAGAGTCGCACCGGCGCCGCTCCCAAAGAGGTGCCGGTTGCGCCTGCTCCCCCGGATCTGAACGGAGTCTCAATGAGTGTCGCTGAATCTCTTCAAGTTGTTTTCGCCGAACCGGGGAAGCCCGGTCTGACTCGGAGGCGGGTCGGTGACCCCAAGCCTGGCCAGGCGCTGTGCAAGACGCTCTCCTCGGCCATAAGCACGGGAACAGAGACATTCTGCCTTCGCGGGAGGTTTGATCCCGGTACGAATTGGGCCAACTGGGTTCGTTACCCGTTCTATCCCGGCTACTGCGCGAGTGGTGTCGTGGAGAGTGTTGGCGCCGGGACCACAGAGGAGTTTCCGGAGATCCGCCCAGGAGTCCGAGTCGCTGCCCGTGGGCAACATCAGGAGAGATTTGTCGCCGACGGATCAAGCCTCATACCTATCCCGGCAAGCGTCACCGACGAGGAGGCGGCGCTTCTTCCACTTGCAATCACAGCACAGCAGGGCGTTCGTCGCGCGGAGGTGCGGTTGGGCGAGACGGCGGTGGTTATTGGAGCCGGATTGATTGGACTTTTCACCATCCAGTACCTCGCATTGATGGGGTGCCGGCGCGTCATCGCCATCGACACGGCGGCGGCCCGGCTGGCTCGCGCCGGAAGGATGGGTGCGACTCATCTCATTGAGAAAGACGTTGCGGCGGCCCGTGAGGAAGTTGCTGCCCTTACCGGCAGCAGAATGGCAGACGTCGTCTTTGAGGCGACGGGGTCGACCGGAGTGCTTGAGCACGCGACCCCCCTATTGCGGCGTATGGGACGCTGCATATTGGTAGGCGACTCACCAACGCCGTCGGCGCAGCGCATGGGGCCGCGTGTTGTCGCCGACTCCATCTCCATCCTCGGCATTCATATGACCATGAGCCCTGCGGATTGGAGCGAGTTTGCCCCCTGGTCTTATCGAGAGATGGCATCCCTCGTTCTAGAGTTTGTCTCAACGAGGCGGATGATCCTGTCGGATCTGATTACGCACCGGTTCTACCCCTCCGAGGCGGAGAGCGTCTACCAGCAGCTTGAACGAGACCGGTCCCAGATGCTCGGAGTAATCTTTGATTGGAGCGCCCCGCGATAGGCAAGACGCCGAGGCGTTCTACTTGGCACGCAGCAGGTCGGTCGCCTTCTTTGCGATGGCATCCGCGATGCCGCCAACCAAGCGTTCACCGAGTTCCGCCGAGGCGCCATCCCTTGGGTCGTGTCCGCCTATGCCTGGGCTCTCCCACTCGTCCATGTGAATCTTTCCGTCAAGGACGACGCCTTCGAGGCGGTCGAGTTCAACAAGGTCGGGACGAAGATGCATCATCATTGCCGTCTCCCACCGTCCGGCGTGATCCATTCGATGTTCGCCGAAGTCGGTGAGATCGCCCTCCATGATCACAAAGCCATCGATGTCGTGCCTCTGTCGCGTTGCCTGGAGAGCCCTCTTCATCGCCTCAACCTGCTCAGGGACATCGTGCCCGGTGACACCTACGATGATCTTGAAGCCAAGATCTGCGAGGTTGCCAAAAACGTGCTCGCACAACGCAGCCAGCGTGTCGATCCCAACATCACCAAACGACCACGGGTGCCATTGCGACGTTACCCCAAAGTAGATCGGCGGCAGAACCACGCCGCCAACTCGCTCGGCCACAGCATCGAGGATCCCCGCCGCCTTCAGCGAATCCGTCCCCAGCGGCAGATGGTATCCATGCCACTCGAGTGTGCCGAGCGGGACGTATGCAACAGGGAATCGTGCGATCGCTTCGTCGAGCTCATGCGGCCGTGCCTCTGCAAATCGGACTGCCGTTCCTGGTCCCATACTCACTCCTTTCTGATTACGTGCGATCGCCGCTCACGACGAGTTGTTCGTGCTGTTCGATCTCCGTCGTGAGCGATTGACGAAGTATCCCTGCAACTCCTTGGGCCTCCGAATCGCCAATCCAGTTTCGCGTCTCTCCCGGGTCCGCCTCAAGGTCGTAGAGTTGCTCCCCATTGGCTCCGCTGTCGTACCGCACATACTTGTAGCGCTCGGTGACGTACATCCGGCTGACTTCGTTCTCCGCGTAGGCGCCTTCTCGTGGCGCTGTTCGCTCGCTGCCGTTGGCTGTGCTGCGAAAGCTTACTCCAACGTTATGCTTTGGGGCAACGATCTCCAGATAGTCGCAGATCGTTGCCGTCAGGTCGATGCCTGTCTGCACCAGCCCTTTCCGAATGACTGATCCTCGGTTGGCCTGAGCCATGTCCGGATCCTGAACGATGAGAGGAATCCGTGCCGCCTCGTCGTAGAAGATCGTCTTGTGCTCGAGCTTGTGAGAACCATCGTGATCACCGTGGTCGCTCGTGAAGATCACGACGGTCTCCTCATCTTGACCCGTCTCTCTGAGCGCGTCCATGACAACTCCAATCTGATCGTCTACCCGTTCTGTCAGTCGATGATAGGCCCAACGATGGAGCCTCCATTCGAACTCTCCCCACCGTTCCCGCGCACTCTTCCGAAAGCCGCGCTGTTCCAGAAGAGCCGAGATTCCCTCCGGTTCGTCTTCTTGCGGTTCGTGGTTCTCCGGAAGGGGAGGGAGATCCAAGGATGCGAGATCCGATGGGGCGGTCGACAGAACCTCGTCGAGTTCTGCGAGTTCGGTCGCGCCGTTTGAGAGAATCAGCCGATCAAAGTCGCTCTCTTCAAAGGCACGGATGGCGTGATAGCAGATGTCGTGCGGATTGATGAAGCTCAGCGCCATGAACCAGGGCGTCATGGTGCCCGCGAGTTCGCGGACAAGCGCCGAGCTCTCCACTGCGAGCCGGTCCCGTTCGTCCTTGCAAAAGTATTCGAACCCCATCGACTGCGGCGTAAGCCCGCCTGGAACGTGCGACTTCCCGCCGAAGTAGGCCTGGTAGCCGGCGCGGGTGAGCACGTGCCCCATCGCCGTCTCGTGAACGATCTCAGGCACGCCGTCCCCGGTGTATCTGTTTCCGCGCATCCCAATGCTCGACGGCATCCGCCCGGTCCACCAACTGAAGCGTTGCGGTACACAGACGGGGTTTGCGCAGTAGGCGTGCTCAAAACGAACGCCGGCTTCCGCGATCCGGTCCATGTTCGGCGTGCTGAGGAATGAGTTGCCTGCACAACTCATCATCTTGTGATGCTGCTGGTCGGTCGTGATGACCAGGATATTGGGACGCTTACTCACGGCCAACTCCAAACTGTTTGGGAGGACACGTGTTCATGGTTTTGGTCGCGGCGTAGTGTCGGCCTCGAGGTCGCCAATGGCGAATTGAAGTCCGGCCAGGATGTGTGAGAGGACCGGGGTGTTCCAGAAGACGTGCTCGTTGTGTCCCAACGAGGTGTAGAATACTCGACCCTTCTCTTCGTTACGAATCCAACTGATTGCCACGTCTCCGTCCGCACGGCGCTCCGCGAGGATCTTTCGGTCTTCGCCGAAATCTGTTTTCTCTTCGTTGATCCTCAGTAGCACGCGAAGGCGGTCACGCGAGTAGTGCTCGAGCATCTGAAAGACCTCATCGCTGATCTCGAAGTCTTTACCGCCGAACGCCGCGTTTATGGGACTCTCCGCGTCCTCCGGCGTCAGCGTGATGGTTTCGTGCGCCTTCCACGGGTGCCCGCCGTTCTCATAGCCGCCAAGCATTCTCCCAAACTCAGGAAACTGATCGTAGACCGGATACTCGCAGAAGGTGGCGGCGGCTGCGTGGATCCCAGCGAACCCGCCCCCCTCTCGGACAAAGGCGAGAAGTGACTGCTGGAGCGCCGAGTCCTCGGTTACCATGCCAACGGTGTTGTTGAAGCAGACCGCATCAAAGTAAGAGAGACTCGCAGAGCTAAGCACCCGCGGGTCGTCGGCGAAATAGGCGGTGTAGGCGCCTGTGGCAATTCCCATCTGCTCTATCGCGAAATTCGCCGGGTCGATACTCGGATGGCCGTTGATGATCTCACCTTTCCGTCGGTTGAGTGTGAAGACGAGAAGCCGACGATCCTTCTCATGCGCCGCCGGCGCCGTCTTTGGGATTGCTTCAAGTACGCGCTTTCTGTTCTCTTCGGTTTGCCTATGCATTGCTCCTCCCTCTACTCAAGACCCAGCTCGACTGCGAGCGGGTACTTCTCTTGCTCTACCGGCCGGCGAATCACTGTGCGTGTCCGGGCCGACTCGTAGGCTCCCATCAGAAGCTCAAAGCCCCGCGCAGCATAGGGTGACCCCATGGGATGCGAGCTGTCAGGCTCGCCCTTGGCGACCATGCTGACAGTCAGCTCATAGGCATCCTGGATCAGATCCCCGCCGGATTTTCCGTTTGCGACGGTCACCGGCTCCCAGCTACCGTTCGCGGAGCGCCGGAAGAGATTCTCGCCCTGCTTGTCGCCGCTGCGCCAGAGTCCGCCCTTCGTGCCAAGGACCTCAAGATCGTGGTACGGACGGCCGGGCACTCGAAGGTCACCTGTGAGAAGTTCGACCCTGAGGCCACCCTCAAGTTCGACGACGCTGAACATGCCTTCCTCAACCGGATGCCCGAATCTCCAGCCGGCGGTCTTGTCGTAGCCGCCGCCCGTCGTTCCACTCGATCCGGCTTCGCCGCTCTCCTCTGCCGCCGGCCGGTGGTAACTCGCGAAGACCCATTCCCAGTCACGATCGTTCGAGAGGTAGAGTGCCGAGTCGACCAGATGCGTCCCGTCGCTCAGCATGTCGCCCGCGCAGGTTCCACGAATGAGGTAGACATCACCGATCACGCCCGTCTCAATCTGCTCACGGAGCCAGACAAAGTCGGCTCCCGTCCGTCGCTGATGATTTACGACCAGACGGACGCCCGCCTTCGAGCACGCCTCCGTCATCTTGCGGCTCTCGGCCAGGTCCACCGCGATTGGCTTCTCGCAGTAGATCGCCTTTGCCCCGGCTTCGACTGCCTGTAAGACCATCTGACAATGGAATCGGTTTGGGGTCGCGATTCCCACTATCTCCGGCTTTGTCTCGCGAAGCATCGCCTCGTAGTCGTCGTAGATCGATGGCTTTGCTCCGCCAATTTCGGCGGCCTCGCTCGCCACCGTCTCTGCGGTCTCCTTGTCGATGTCGCAGACTGCGACCAGGTCTGTTTGCTCGAGTCGGGCGAGGGCACGTACGTGGTTCGCACCCATCCGTAGCCCTACGACTGCTGATTTCATGTGCTCTCCTTCTTGGGTTGATTCTTACAGTGATTCGATCTGCTCGAACGGAATGCGTGTCGTTCTGTTTTTGTACTTCTCCCGAATACGAGCGTAGGCGGCGCGGACTTCGTTCACGTCCCCCTGGTAGCTGCACTTCACGCAGTAGTAGCGTCCGGCCCGGTGCAGCAACAGCACGTCGATTTCCCGGCTGAAGCAAACGGGACATCGCATCCGGGCTACAGGCTCGACAGCTGCAGACATACGGCACTCTCCTGATCTCTTGAGATGAGTCGGGTTAACGAGAGGGTTAGGTAAGGTGAGTAGAGGTGGCCTTCTTCCACCAGACCCCGCCACATCTGCCCATCGGCGGGCGCAAGCTCAACGGCCGTGTTGACGGAAGGAAACTCGCCCCGTACGGCGGAAACGCTCTCGGCTTCCAAGGATCGACCCCTGTAACCGTAGTCAAGCGAGGACTCAGCGGGGGCCAACTCGTCACCGTCGGTGGTGGTCTCGATCGACTTCATGATGGCTCCGCGGACTCCATCCATCCGCTCGGGGTACTCAGTTGTCCCCGGAGCGCACTTGATACGTTCGGTCAGTGAGATCTCGGCGATTGTGCCTTCCCAGCTAATCGTTCGCCTGAACCGGGTACGCCCGCCAGATCGGATCTCGATCGCGGTGGTGATGGAGAGTTGTGTCCCAGCCAGGGATGCGGTAACCGGTTCGAGCGTGGCCACCGTCACGTCTGCCTTCCTCGTGACTGCACCGACCCTCGTTGGGCAGGTTCCAAGGTCAAGCTCCAAGCCGCCGCAGTGAAGGATGGCGGTCGTTCGTGAACCATCCTGGAAGTGGTTCTGCATGCCTGTTCGGTGCTGACTCTGAACGAGGAAGGGATAGCTTCCAACGGCGAGCTGCTCGCTCTCAGGACCGGTCGCTACAGGTACTGCTCCCGTGTAGGGCCGAAGGTCGCCTATGCTCCCCGATTGAGTCGCATCGATCAGGAGGCGCTGATCGGGGTCGAGATACCAGACGTAGTGCTTCCGTGATCCGTAGAGGAGCTCTTTGGCGAAGTAGAGTTCGCTCGAACCAATCCTGCGTTCCGAGCGGAACCACGTCGCAAACTCACTCATCGTCATGTCGTTGACCGAGTCTTCTTTCTTGAGCTTGCCAAGATACTCGAGCTGCTGCCGGTAGAGCGACTGTGCGACCTCGGGTCGGTCATCAATAGCGTGATGCTCGGCGAGCCACGCCGTGCTCACGAAGGAGTTGTAGTAGCTGTATCCGTCATTGAACTGTTCTTGCCAGCGAAAGAGATCGATGAGGTTCCGGTCGTATGGACAATCTTCGCCTTCGTATCCCATTCCGCGCATGACGTTGGGCGGATGGCTCGCCCAGAAGTCGTTTCGCCCCTCGTACGAGAGCACCATGTCTCGCATGAGGTGCGGCACGGCGACGATCCCGCACCAGTCGTCCTCGTCCCGCGCCGGCCGGAGAGTGTGTGACTTTGACGGGTACCAGGGGCCCCATGGCATTCCCTCGTTGAAGAGATACCAGCTGTGATTGCAGCCGTGAAAGACGCGCACGCCCTCTTCAAAGCATCCGGCGACAGCGGCAACGACGGATGGCATGAGTTCGCGAACGATCGCCATTGTGGACGAATCAAGGTGGTAGCTCGCGACACTTAACGGATCGGTCCCTATGACCTCACGGAACCTCGATGCGAGCGCACTCACGATGGCGCGTTTCTGGTCGAGCGAGAAGAGCCAGAGCGCTTCCTGACCGTAGCCGACAAGATCGACGATCGACTCGTGCGTCAGTCCGTGGAAGGAGAGTCCGAGTTCGTCTCCGAACTCGGACTGGTGACGAAGTGCCGTCGCTACCTGATCACGGTCATGGAGCGCTTCCGGCGTGAGGAGGATGGTGGTTCGAATCCCGTTCTCGTGAGCGTACTGCTGCTCAAGTTCGAAGAGGTGGGCTCGCTCCGGTGAGTCGGGGCGATGGAGGATGTTCAAGATCATCGGACTGTCACCTCTCCCCTGATCCCGCACGGACGAAACATGTACTCGCCGCCTGCCGGTTGTTGAGAGGGCGCGTCAGCCCAGGTTGAACTCAGTGCAAGGCCTTCGCTGTGCCAGGGGCCAAAGTAG
>JANQQY010000686.1 GCA_028284845.1 Spirochaetales bacterium | reverse complement strand
GTACAGGCTGAGTACACGGCGCTTGGAATGGATATGGCTCGGATCCAGGGTACCTACATCATGCGCACCGGTGGGATGATGCTCCTGCTCTCGCTCCTTGGGGCAGTCGCCACGATCCTCGTCGGACTCCTCTCAGCCAGAGTCGCAGCGGGATACACTCGAGATCTGCGTCTCCACATCTTCGATCGTGTCACTGAGTTCTCAAGCGCGGAGTTCGACCAGTTCTCAACCGCCTCGCTGATAACACGAAGCACCAATGACGTGATGCAGATCCAGACGGTGATCGTCATGGTGATTCGCATTGTCTTCTTCGCTCCCATCATGGGAGTGGGTGGCGTCATCCGTGCCCTCAACAAGAACGCGGATATGTGGTGGATCATCGCGGGGGCTGTTGGCGTGCTCATGACTATGATCGTCGTCGTTTATTTCGTCGCGATGCCCAAGTTCAAACTGATGCAGAAGCTCGTCGACCGGCTCAATCTGGTGAGTCGAGAGACGCTCTCAGGCATGCTCGTGATACGAGCATTCGGGATGCAGAACCACGAGGAGAAGCGCTTCGACGCCGCCAACTCAGACCTCACGGCAAACACGCTCTTCGTGAACCGAGTGATGGTCGTCCTCATGCCAATCATGATGCTTGTCATGAACGGGCTCTCGCTCATCATCATCTGGGTGGGTGCGGATCAGATCGCCAACTCTGCGATGCAGGTGGGCGACATGATGGCGTTTATCCAATACACGGTGCAGATCGTCTTTGCCTTCCTGATGCTCTCCGCCATGTTTATCATGCTGCCGCGCGCCGCGGTCTCCGCCGACCGAATCGCGGACGTCCTGGAGACAGATCCATCGATCAAGGACCCTGAACAGCCGCACACTCTGCCGAACGACGCGGAACCGACCGTAGAGTTCCGGGACGTCAGCTTCCGCTACCCGGGCGGTGAAGAGGACGCGCTCTCAGGAATCAGCTTCACCTCCGCACCCGGCACGATGACCGGCATCATTGGTGCGACCGGTTCCGGGAAGAGCACGATCGCACATCTCATCCCACGCTTCTACGACGTGACATCGGGTGAAGTGTGGCTTGGTGGGGCCGATGTCCGTACCGTCACACAGACCGAGCTACGGGACCAGATTGGCTACGTCCCTCAGAAATCGACGCTCTTCTCAGGAAGCATCAAGAGCAACGTTACCTTCGGCAGGGAAGACGCACCGGAGGAAGCGGTCCGCCAGGCGGTTGCCGTTTCGCAGGCCACCGATTTCGTGGAAGAACGAGAGGGAGGGCTCGACGCGGAGATCTCTCAGGGCGGCTCGAACGTTTCCGGTGGTCAGCGACAGCGTCTCTCGATCGCGCGTGCGCTCGCGAAGGAACCATCGGTCTATCTCTTTGACGACAGCTTCTCCGCCCTCGACTACCGCACGGATGCACAGCTCCGCGAGGCACTCAAAGCGCAAACGAAGGAGAGCACCGTTATCGTCGTGAGCCAGCGAGTCGCAACCATTCGGAACGCGGACCAGATCCTCGTTCTCGACAACGGGAGGCTCGTCGGTCGCGGTACGCACTACGAGCTGATGGAAGAAAACGAGACATACCGTGAGATAGCGCTCTCACAGCTCACCGCGGAGGAACTGGGATGAGTAACAACACACGTTCACCAGGGACCACGAGTAGCAGGAGCGACAATGGACGCGGACCAGACCACGCACGTCCGGGAGCAGCTCGTCGAACACCTACGCGTCGCGGACCGGGAGGCGGACCCGGCGGCCGGATACAGATGAGCACGGAGAAGGCCAAAGACTTTGGCGGCACAATGAGAAAGCTGGCGATGCGTATCGGTCGCTATCGCGCGGCAATCTTTATCGTCCTCCTGGTCGCGGCAGCCTCCTCTGTCTTTGCGATCATTGGTCCAAAGATTCTGGGCACCGCGACGACCGCCCTCTTTGATGGAGTTCTGGCCCAGATCTCAGGAACCGGAGGAATCGACTTTGAAGCGATTGCGCAGATCTTGCTGATGGTGCTCGGCCTCTATCTGGTATCGGCCCTTGCCAACTACCTTCAGGGCTGGATCATGACCGGCATCTCCGTGAAGGTGACCTACCAGTTCCGGAAAGACATCTCCCTCAAGATCAACCGAATGCCGCTCGGGTACTTTGACGGGACGAGTCACGGCGAGGTCCTGTCCCGCATCACCAACGACGTAGACACGATCAACCAGACGTTCAGCCAGAGCCTCTCTCAGATCGTTACCTCATTGGCGACCGTTGTTGGCGTGCTCATCATGATGTTCTCGATTAGCTGGTTGATGACAACAGTCGCGCTCGTGATACTCCCGATCTCAGGGATCATCGTCTCTCTGATTGTCAAACAGTCTCAGAAGTACTTCAAAGAACAGCAAGAGTACATCGGGCATATCAACGGTCACGTGGAGGAGAACTACGGCGGTCACATCGTGCTGCGAGCGTTCAACGGGGAGCGGCGCGCTCGGAAGCGATTTGCAGAGA
>JANQQY010000675.1 GCA_028284845.1 Spirochaetales bacterium | reverse complement strand
GACAGCCGCATCGTAGCGACCGCTCTTGCAGCACACCGTCCCACTCCGCACCACCGCTGGGGCGGCGAACTTGGCTGGGTGGCGGCACACCCGGAAGAGAGCGGAAAAGGCTTGGGGCACATCGTCTGCGCGAGCGTTCTGCGACGGTTCAGGGAGGCGCGGTACGATCGCGTCTATCTATCCACCGACACCTTCCGGCTACCGGCACTCGCCATCTACCTCCGGCTCGGATTCGAACCCTTTGTCCGCGACGCGTCAGAGCTCCCGCTCTGGCAGGAGGTCTATGCGAACCTAAACCGGTCTGCCCCGGACCTGGCGGACAAACGCTACTGGGCGTCAGAGGGTGGGCACAAGCATGACCGGGAGTGATCCCGCCTAGGTAAACTGAGACGTTAGGGGATCGTCGTATCCAATCCAGCGCTCAGGTCCCTCTGCCATCTCGTGATCGGTGAGGAGCGCCGATTCCAACTCGTCCTTGGCTGCGGCAATGCTATCAGGACTACCGATGATCGTGAGCGCCTGCCGTCGATCACCCCACGGATGGGCATTCACAAGGCGCTGGACCTCCGGATCATCCTTGAGCTCGTCCTCGCTGACGCTCGCGTACCAGGTGCCCTCAAGCCCGACTTCACGTTGAGAACCGGCGGCATCGAGTACGTAGATGCCGTCCATATCGGTCGCGAGCCAGAGGAATCCCTTCACCCGAACGATCCCTATCCATGATTGCTCAAGCCAGTGTTCGAGCCGCGCCGGATGGAAGGGGCGGCGCTGCATCAGGTGGACCGATTCAACTGGATGGGCCTTGTCCAGATCGGGCGGACTCAGATTCTCCGGGATCGGTCGGGACGAGAGCAACTCGGCGGCGTCGATCTGTCCGAACTCCGTGCAATACACGGCAGCGCCGGAGACCATGCAGATGGGCGCAAGGTACTTCTCCGCCTCACCCTGTTGCTCTGAATCAGCACGATCCCACTTGTTCAGAATCAGAAGCGAGGCGGACAATGCCTGCCGCTCAAGGAGAGGCGCAATCATCGGATCACTGCTGTAGTCGCCCAAGACCGAGGCGTCCAGGACGGTGACCACTGATACGAGACCCCAGTGCGAACCACCGGCACGGAGTCTTTCCACGACCGGGATCACGTTCGCTGCGCCGGAGGTCTCCACGAGGACGGCTCGGTAGGGTGGCTGCTCTGAACAGAGGTCATCGAGCTCATCGGCCAACTGGTCGATGTGCGACTTGGTGATGTGTCCCGAGGAAACCGCCCGTATCCGGTGATCAGACGCGAGCGAGACGTGTTCGCCACCCTGCAGATAGGCAACGTCGATGTTCTCTTCTCCTAGATCGTGGACAATCACGGCAAGCCCGTCGCCATTGGACTGGTCGAGTTGGCCTGCGATCAGCGAGGTTTTGCCGGATCCCAGGAACCCCGTGACGATAACGACAGGAACCAAAGCGTCTGATTCGGATGGCTCTCTTGAACTCATAGCACTCACCTCTGACCTGTTCTTCCTGCGATAGGACGAGCATTCACTCCGAACGTAGGAGAGCGCTGCATCGGGGGGCTCGCGGAGCCGACGGCGCCGGAGCGACGGATCTCATAGGCATTCGGGCTCAGCAACGGTATTCTTTCGTATTACTGTTAGTCAAGAAGACATGGAGACACCAATCAAGACACCGGTTCTCATCCTGAACGGCTTTCTGGGCTCCGGAAAGACCACACTCTTTCGAAATCTGCTCACCCAGGCGAAGACGAAAGGAGTTTCGGTCGGCGCAATCGTCAACGACATGAGCGAACTCGACGTAGACGGGGAACTCATTGGCAATACCGGAATCGTGGAGGAGGGTGTTGCCACGCTTGAGACCATCCACTCCTGTGTTCTCAGCAGCAGGCGGGGAATTGAGAAGCTGGATCAAGCCCTCAAGAGACTACTCTCGGAGAAAGGCACGGAGCTCATCATCATTGAGACCTCTGGGAGTTGCCATCCGCTGCCGCTCGTGGAGTACTTCAAGAGGCACGCTCAGACGCGACTGATAGGCGTATTCGCCTGCGTGGACGCGCTGATGCTCACCCATGATTTCGAATGCGGGGAAGCGCTCATTCCCTCCATGCAGCAGAATATGGCTCAGGGCAGGCGGGGCACGGTCAATCTCCTCGTCGAGCAAATCCTCTTCTCCAGTCATGCGATTCTCACAAAATCCGACCGTGTGCCGGAGCAAGCATTCTCGCGAATCGTCACTTCCGTGCAGTCGATCAACCCGTACGTCCCTGCGCTCTCGGTTCAGTTCGGACGCCTCGCGCTGGACACCATCCTCGATCTGCCTGAGTACGACTACTACAAAGTCGCCCGACTCATTGCAGAGCTGAAGCCCGTCTTGGCGGCTGAGGGTGACCGACCCTATAACCTGGCCACACGTGTCATCCAAGACGATCGCCCGTTTCACCCGCAGAGGCTCTGGGAGGTATGTCATCAGCATCTAGACAAGGGAATCTATAGGAGCAAGGGATTCTTCTGGCTCGCCACGCGAGACAAGTTCTCGTTGCTCTGGAGCCAATCGGCAGGCGGCATCGCCCTGGAGATCCATGGTTCGTGGCGCGCGGGAATCGTTGAGGACGAGAACCACGGCATCTCAGAGATGGAGATCGAACTCCTGAAGGAACAACTCTCCAAGGAGCATGGTCGCTTTGGCGACCGTCGCTGCGACTTGACCGTCATAGGCGACGCCACGAAAGTCGGCAGCTTCGCGGAAGCGCTCGAGTCGTGCTTCCTCACCGAGAAAGAGATTGAGCTTTGGAGGAGTGGCCATATCTTCGATGATCCATGGCCAACGAGAATCGTTACCATGTCGTAGCCCCTGGGCGCTACTCTCAAGCGGAGGGAGATATGGAATGTGAGATGGTGGTAGAACAGCTGAGTTCGCAAGAGTTCAGGATGCAGTACGACGAAAAACACGACAGGTTTATTCAGACGCAGTACCGGGCTTTGGGGCACATCAGAGGGTTCGTAGGTATCTACGGATGGCTTGTCGGATTCGGTTCGCCGCCACAGCCCCATCTCGACGTTATGGCTCCAACGACGAGGAGCTACATCAATGGCGACATCGTAAAGATCCGGGTGATTGGATGCTTCAAACGAAACGATGGTGACAACAAGTTCGTCGCGGTGGAATCCGACCGACAGGAGCAGACACTCGCCGACTTGCCGGAGGCCGAGCTCTCGATGCTCAAGAAGATCTACCCACGTGTTGACGAAGGAGAGAGGTGGCTCGAACGAGAGGAGTCGGTCGCGATGATCCAGGAACCAGGCGCATCCAGACGCAGCTAAGCTCGGGGTAACTCGTCGTCCAAGATTGTTTTGTTCTCCGTGGACACGGTGCGACTCGTCTCTTCGTCACCACTCAACGTTATCAAAGGCGTGCCTTTGCGCGTCAAAGTGCAGCCACCAGTGACGCAGCCAATCCTCGTCGATTCCAATCCTGTTCGCGCCCTCAATCAGCTGCAGACGCTGCGAACGAAGGAGCGCAAGGATCACATTCTCATCGGACGGTCCGGCGAGCGCCAGGGAATTCGATTGAATGTGGTCTAGAATCTGCTCGATCGAGTCGACGAGCAAGTGGGCTGTTGGGGACGAGCGCGCGGCGGCGTGAAGCCACTTCGAATAGGGATAGGTGAGGCCATCAATGACACGAGCAGTTCGAACGGCGTAGTGAATCGCCTCAATCACGCAGCTCAGAGCGGCGAGCCGATCGTGCCGATTGATGGGGTTCACGGCACTACGGAAGAAGCTCCTTGTCTCGATGTAGTTGTAGAGAAGGGCCGCCCTCCTGACCTCGGCCGACATGGGGCGAGCCGCCTTCACGCGGATTGGCTCGAAGCTATCACGTGGATCAAAGACAGCGACGGCATGCTGGAGCTCGTAGATCGTCTCGAGATCAGGTCGCACGAATGCGGCATCGATCGCCGCCGTGGTGACGACGTTGAGGTGTCCGATTTTTTCGTGGATCGTCACATCAACAAAGCGGGAGTCAAAATGCGCATCGAAGCGGTCGGCTGACTCCTCGTCGAGAATGAGATAGAAGTCGAGGTCCGAAAAACCGTCATCGACGTTTCGAGAGGTCGATCCGTGGAGAACGATACAAGCGTCATCACCAAGGAACGACAATCCGAGCGAGTCACGCGCGGACTCGAAATGCTCGCGCGAACGCTTGATCCAACGCTCTCGGATTGCACCGGCGCGGTCTTCGCGGTAGGACGTGATGGATGACTCGCCGCGCTCGATGTTCATGCGTGATTATGACACGATTCTGCCGTCCTTCAGAAACGGGGTGTCGTTCAGGTGGACACTTCCGTCCGGTTTGCGGATGACCTCTTTGGAGTACTGAATGAGATAGGCTCGCCGCATCATGTCCGACTGGTTCGAACTCGACCGATGGAAGGTATGGCTCGTAAAGGCAACGAGCGTGCCTGCCGGAACAACTGCCGGGATCCCCGGATCGTCACCCTTGTAACCAACCTGATCCTTCAGCTCGGGATCCTCCTCATGATCAACGAGCTCCTTCGACCCCGCACGGCTGAATGGGAGGATGTAGACCGTCCCGTTCTGCTCGGTCATGTCATCCAGCGCGACCCAGCAGGTCAGGTACGGTTCAACCTTGCGGTACTTGATGTAACCGGCGTCCTGGTGCCAGCTAAACTTCATCCCGTGGTCGGCGGCCTTGACCACATACTGGTCGAGGAAGAGGTAGGCCTCGTCACCCAGGGTCTTCGTCACGACCTCGGCCATCTTCTCGCCAAAGACGATCGCCTCTATGTCCTCATGTTTCTGAGCAACGTGCGGCAGGAAGTAGCGCTTCCCTTTGTGGTTGATGCTCGCGACGGTTGGGTCGCCGGCGTCGATTCGCTTGTCCATCTCAGTAATGGCGTTTGCACAGGCACCGCGGAGGGTCTCCACCTCTTGAGGGCTGAAGAACTTCTCCAGAATCATGTACCCCTCTTTGTGATACTGCTTCGCCTGATCGTCTGGTACGTACATACGTCCTCCTTGTACTCGCACCGCCTTTGCGGTGGCGCTGGCTTGGTGAACGTACTGCAAGCGTCCGGGATCTGAACTCGACGGCGTCACCACGAAGTAGCACTTTGTCACCATGGTACGCGCAGGCAAAGCGAGATCAGACGTCCCTGTCTACGATTTCGCTCGCCGCGTTGAGATGCGCGAAATGCCGATCGTGGTCGGCCCATATCACTTTGTCCGTGCCGATTTTGAGCTCCATCAGCATACCTACGGTGAGCTCGTGATTGTGCTGGGAGGCGGCGGAGTGCACATCGCAGAGT
>JANQQY010000674.1 GCA_028284845.1 Spirochaetales bacterium | reverse complement strand
ATGCCTATGTAGTCGAACGTCGCAATAAAGACAAAGGCGAGGATGTAGCTGGGGATTGCCATGGGCAGGACCAGAGCTCGGTCGAAGAATCGGCGCCCTGGGAACTCATAGGCCGTTACGAGCCAGGCGAGAGCCGTCCCAAGAAGAAGCGAGAGAAGGGCAACGCCACCCACAACGAGGACGGTGTTCCACACCATGTCCGCGAGGAGTGTCCGGGCAAGATGCTGCCAGATCTCCCGACTCGGTGTCGCGAGTGTGAGAACAACAAGAGAGAGGGGGACAATAACAAGAGCGGCCAGCACCACCACAGTAAGGCGGTGCGTGCCACCGGACCAGAGCGAAGCGAGCGTTCGCCTCGCTCCGCCTGGAGATACGCTAGTCGCGTCCAATTGCGTTCGCGCTACTGAGACTCAGAGAATCCGTAGCCGGTCCGCTCAAGGAGCTGGAGTGCGGCTGCCTGATAGGTGCCGTACTCGCCCAGCGGAAGCGGGTCAACGGTCCACTCGCCAAAGCCCGCGATGACAGGATGGACGGTCGCTGCCGGATTGGCCGGGAACTCATGATTCCCGCCGGAGATCGTGTGTGATGATGCACCCTGACCTTCGGTCGCGAGCCACTCGAGGAGCCGAATCGCGTTCGCCCGATTAGGAGCCGTCTCGAGGACGCCCATGGCGACTACATTGCGATGAACGCCGTTCGCGCTCTGATTCGCCCAGACGAGTTGAACGGGAAATTCGGGATCGGAGGTATCGAGGATGCGACCAAGGTAGTAGTGGTTGGTGATTCCCGCGTCGGCCCCGCCGGCCTCGATGGTCTGGAGAATGCGCGTGTCGCTGTTGATGTAGACCGGATTGTTGTCGACCCAGCCCTGGACGATCCGCTCTGCTTCAGCCTCGCCCTCATTGGCGATGAGGCTTGCGACGAGCGCGATCGTGTAGATGTGGCTTGCCGGACGAAGGGCGAGTCGACCCTGCCAACGAGGATTGGCAAGATCCGCATAGGTCGCCGGAATCTCGCCTTCCGAAACGTTCTCCGGATGGTACATCAGCGTGCGAACCCGCTGCGAGAGACCGAACCAGCGGTTCTCCTCGTCTCGCAGACCTGCCGGTATTGCCTCTTCCAAGACGACTGAGTCGATCGAAGCGAGGTAGCCTTCCTCCGCGAGAAGGGCGATGCTGCCTCCGTCAATCGTGATAACCGCGTCTGCAGGCCCGGTCTCACCCTCCACGCGAACCCGTTCAACCACGGTCTGCGTAGATCCCTGGGCAATCCGCACCTCAATACCGGTCTCGGCAGTGAATCGCTCCATCACCTCTTCAACGGCTCCGTAGTGCCGTGCCGAATAGACATTTACCACGCCGGACTCTCCCGACGCAGACTCCTGGACACCTTCGGCGATCGCCGGTGCCGCAACAAAAACGAAGGCAGTGATCGCAAAGGCGATCGCCGATTTGCTGGGTATCGTGTACCTCATAAGCCTCCCCTATAATTGGTTGGGCGGAAGCTACTTATACCTGACAAAAAGAGTCAAGAAATTTCTAATCCGCATTAACTATCCCGTGTCGGAAATGCGACGACGGGTCCCTCAATCGCAATGTCACAGGTGGTGGATAGGCTATGGGCGGTAGCGCTCTCCACTCTGGCAGGCAGGACGAGTCCAGACGGGAGACGAACATCAATCTGCCACACCGGCCCAAGAAACGACTTTGCGACGACGTGCGCAGAGCCCGCCGCATTGGGCACGAGTTTCACGGCCTCCGGTCGCACCATCACGCAGACATCACCGTGCCGGGTGAGCAATAGCGGAAGTCGCCCTATCTCACAGTCGACATAGTCGCCATGCCCAACACCCGGAACAAGCGTGACCGCGCCCCCTATTCGCGCAACCGGTTCGACGGAAGGCGTTGAATAGATCTCCTCCGGTGTTCCTACTTGGGCGAGCGTCCCGTCGATCATGACTCCCACCCTGTCGGCGAGGCTAAACGCCTCCTCCCGATCGTGGGTGACCAGAACAGTTGTGATCCTCTGAGAGGCGAGGACCGATCGGACATCGCGCCGTGTGCTCTCCCGAAGGGCCGAGTCGAGGTTGGAAAACGGCTCGTCAAGGAGCATCACAGAGGGCCGGTTCGCCATCGCCCGAGCAAGTGCGACACGCTGTTGTTGACCTCCGGAGAGTTCATGAGGGTACCGCCGTTCGAGCCCCTTGATTCCCACCATTCCAACCAGCTCATCGACTCTAGGTCGCCGGGCGGCTTTGTCGAGATTGGAGAGCGCAAACTCGATGTTCGACTCAACAGTGAGATGTGGGAAGAGCGCGTAGTCCTGGAAGACGAGTCCGACGCTACGGTTCTCCGCGGGAACCAATCTCTTCGAGTCGGCCACGGTCTGCCCGTTGAGGAGAATGGCGCCGGCGTCAGGCGATTCAAGTCCGGCAATGAGCCGGAGCGTCGTCGACTTGCCGCAGCCGCTTGGGCCAAGGAGCGCAAAGAACTCGCCGGAGGCGATCGACAAATCGAGGTCGTGGACCGCAACGACATCATCCGCGAACTTCTTTGTCACGCCGGCAATTCGAATCGTCATGGCGGCATGTTCAGGCGAGATGCTTCCGCCGGTCAAGTCACGGATTCGGACGACCTACTTGCGCGCCAGGGAACAAGACCGTGACGGGAAGTACGCAACAGCTTCTTCGGCAGTCCCGCGACAACCGACGTCGCCATGGCGTCAAGGAGCGACGGCCGTACAAGCCCTGGATGGTAGACAATCCCGATCTCTCGGACCGGCGAGACAGGCGCAATCGAATGGCATCGACGACGCTGCTCTGCGGTGAGTGTTGGGACGGCCAGTTCGGGCAGCAGCGTGAAGCCGAGCCGTTGATCAACGAGGGTCACGAGGCTCCCCAGGCTCCCCGTATCAAAGACCACTCGACTCGCGTTCCGTGCCGAGGGCCGCCCGCAGAGATCGAGCACCTGATCGCGAAGACAGTGACCCTCTGCGAGAAGCAGCAGCTCACTTCGATCAAGCCGATCCACCTCGATCTCACTCGGAACACTCTCACCGGGCGGCATGTAAGCGACAAAGCGCTCGTAGAAGAGCGACCTGACAACGAGCCCGCTGAGCTCTTCCGGCGGCGCAAGGATCGCCATGTCGAGATCGAATCTCCGAACAGCTTCGAGGATATCCGCCGACTCAGATTCGCTGATCTCGACCTGAAGCCCGGGGTGCCGGTCGAGGAAGTCGCGCAGGAAGAGCGGCAGGAGATAAGGCGCGAGCGTGGGTATGATTCCGATTCGAAGGCTCCCGGCAGCGGTCTTGGCTCGGTCGGAAGCGATAGCCGGCAGTGCCGACAGCGACAGGACGGCGGTCCTGGCGCGATCGATGATCTCAAGAGCGTCCGGGAGTGGCCTCACGGGACGGCTCAATCGGTCGATCAATGCCATCCCAAGTTCGGATTCCAGCTTGGCTATCTGGGCGCTCAACGTGGGCTGGCTGACGAAGCACGCGTCAGCGGCTTTGGAGAATCCACCCTCATCGATGACGGCGAGCACGTAGCGCCACTGCTGAATGGTCACATAGATAGTATCTATGATCTGGTAGACACAATCAATTTGATCTATAGCCAACCCGGAGCTACGTTGTACCGACGGAAGGAGAGAGTGATGCCTCAAGACCGATACGGCAGATTTACCCGCAAGGACGGAACGCCTCGTGTCGTTCGTCCAGTGAATCGCGGACGCCACATCTTTTACAACAGTCTGGGGATCCTCTTCGTCATCATCGGGATCGTCGGCATCGTTATGCCGGTTCTTCCAACCACAGTGTTTTTTGTCATTGCGAGTGGAATCTTCATCTCGGTGAATCCCCAGATGTATCGCTGGCTCCATAAGAACCGACTCACTGGGCGATATCTACGCGTCTACACCACCGGCGAGGGAATGAGCCGACGCGACAAGGCATGGACGATTGGCGTGCTCTGGGCAACCCTTTCCGTTTCGGCCTGGTTTGTCCGCAGCTCTCTTGTGGTGCTCCTCATCCTGGCCGCGGTGGGAATCGCGGTGACGTGGCACGTAGCCACCATCAAACCTCGGAAGATCAGCGCCGAGAGACTTGCTCGCCATAGTCAGATTATGAACAGCAAAAATCCAAACAAAGACTTAGAAAAAGAAAGGAGATACGCATGAGTGACACGTCAGTCTGCCCAGTGATTGGGCACACGTCCGCAGCGCGCGGAACGTCGAATCCGGAATGGTGGCCCAATCAGTTGAATCTGAAGATCCTCCATCAGAACCCGCCCGGCCTTGACCCTATGGAACCGGACTTCAATTACGCCGAAGAGTTCGCAAAGCTCGATCTGCACGCGGTCAAGAAGGACCTGTATGCGCTGATGACCGATTCCAAGGAGTGGTGGCCGGCCGACTACGGACACTATGGGCCTCTGTTCATTCGGATGGCTTGGCACGCGGCCGGCACCTACCGATCAGCGGACGGTCGTGGCGGCGGCAACACCGGCAACCAGCGGTTCGCTCCACTAAACAGCTGGCCGGACAACGTGAACCTAGATAAGGCGCGTCGCCTGCTCTGGCCGATCAAGCAGAAGTACGGCAAGAAGATCTCTTGGGCCGATCTTATGATCCTTGCCGGCAACTGCGCGCTCGAGTCGATGGGGTTCAAGACCTTTGGCTTTGGTGGCGGGCGCCCCGACATCTGGGAACCCGAAGAAGACATCTACTGGGGAGGTGAAACCGAGTGGTTGGGCGACAACCGCTACACCGGCGATCGTGACCTTGAGAACCCGCTTGCAGCGGTCCAGATGGGCCTCATCTACGTGAACCCGGAGGGTCCCAACGGGGAGCCGGATCCGGTGGCATCCGGACGTGACGTCAGAGATACCTTTGCTCGAATGGCGATGAACGACGAAGAGACTGTCGCACTCGTCGCCGGCGGCCACACCTTTGGAAAGGCACATGGAGCGGGCGACCCCGCACACGTGGGACGAGAGCCTGAGGGAGCCCCACTTGAAGAGATGGGACTCGGCTGGAAGAGCAGCCATGGCAGCGGCAAGGCCGGCGACACGATCGGCAGCGGAATCGAGGGTGCCTGGAAGCCCTACCCCACTCGCTGGGATATGGGCTATCTCAAGGTCCTGTTCAAGTACGAGTTTGAGAAAGTAAAGAGCCCTGCCGGCGCCTGGCAGTGGCATGCGGTAGACGTGGACGAAGAGGACATGGTCGTGGATGCTCACGACTCCAGCAAGATGCATCCCCCCATGATGACTACTGCGGACCTCTCGCTGAAGTTTGATCCCGCGTACAACAAGATCGCGCGCCGGTACCTTGAGAATCCGGAAGAGTTTGCAGACCAGTTCGCACGAGCCTGGTTCAAACTCACCCACCGCGACATGGGGCCAAAGGCGCGCTACCTGGGTCCCGAAGTTCCAGCAGAAGAGCTCATCTGGCAGGACCCCGTCCCCGCGGTGGAGCATCCGCTCGTGACAGATGATGAGATTGCATCGCTCAAAGAGACGATCCTCTCTTCCGGTCTGAGCGTCGCGCAGCTCGTCTCTGCGGCCTGGGCCTCGGCATCCACCTTCCGCGGATCCGACTTCCGCGGTGGGGCGAATGGTGCTCGCGTGCGGCTCGCACCTCAGAAGAATTGGGATGCGAACGAGCCCGAGAAGCTCGCCGTGGTCCTTGGAGCGCTTGAGAAGATCCAGTCGGAGTTCAACGCTTCGTCAGGAGAGCGAAAGATCTCGCTCGCAGACCTGATCGTTCTTGGCGGTTGTGCCGCGGTTGAGAAAGCGGCGAGTGCCGCCGGCCACTCGATCTCCGTGCCGTTCACGCCTGGACGTACGGATGCGAGTCAAGAGCAGACCGACGCTCGCAGCTTTGGCCTGTTGGAGCCGGCAGCAGACGGCTTCCGGAACTACCAGTCGCGCGTCTACTCGGTGCCTGCGGAGGAGCTCCTCCTCGACAAGGCGCAGCTTCTGACATTGACCGCCCCCGAACTCACCGTATTGATCGGTGGAATGCGAATGCTAGGCGCGAATCACGGCGATACCCCGTATGGAGTCTTCACCGATCGCCCCGGAATCCTCACGAACGACTTCTTTGTGAACCTGCTCGATATGGGGACCGAGTGGAAGCCGTTGGACAAGGGCGGGCACGCCTTTGAGGGAATCGACCGCGAGAGCGGCGAGCGCAAGTGGATGGGTACCCGGGTCGACCTTGTGTTTGGCTCAAACTCCCAGCTCCGGGCGCTGGCCGAGGTGTACGGCTCGTCGGACGCGGACGAGAAGTTCGTACAAGACTTTGTGCGAGCCTGGGACAAGGTAATGAACTTGGATCGGTTCGACCTCCAGTAAGCAAGCGATAGATAAGGCCTTGGGGCGAGTTGCCGTCGGGAGCAACTCGCCCTTTTTTGTCATCTGTCAGGACGGGGCAGTGCAAACCGGCACGCCGAAAGGCGCACTCGCGACGGGTGCGCGCAACTTCGCCGAGGCATCGGCTCGAACCTCACTCGACTCGTTCACCACTCGAGCGTCCGACTTGGTTCCTTGTCGCTTTTGGCCGGCGACAGTCTCTGGAAACTAGATGCTCACCACGAGATCAAAGGTGCTCTTTGTCGCCTCGTGCTCGAAGTACCACTCTTCCGCCCGTTGCCACTGCTCTTCCCATTCGCCGATCGTCCCCTCACGTGCGATGAGCCTCCTGACTCGCTCCTTCTCGGTTGTCTCGACCAGGGCGGCAACGTCGATAAGATCTCGCAGCGCCCGGCGCGCCGAGTAGACACCTTCAAGAATGAGAATCGATTCCTCACGGAGCTCTGTCCTGTTCGGCTCAAGCCGGCCATCAAAAGCCTCCCAGTCGAAGGCGTGGTAGACAACCTCTCCATGAGAGCGGAGGGAAACGAGGGCCTCCCGAATGCGCCTCCAATCGATGCAGATCTCAGCGAGCCGATCCGGGGCCTCATCTCTTATCTCAACCCCGCCGGCGTAGAAGTCATCCCCCGGAAGAACGGATCCGCCAAGCTCGCGCGCGAGTTCGGCGGCCAGCGTCGACTTGCCCACCCCACTGCGACCATCCAAAGCGACCACAAAGAACGAACCATGCGATTGCGACTGCTCCTGCATCGAGCAGATGGAGTCGACGAGCTTAGTAATCACAGCGCCCATACCCGGGAGGGTAGCACGCCGCGCTACCGGTCGACGCGCTTCTTCTTGGTGAAGTCGTAGGCGCCGTCACGGTAGACGCCGATCTGATTCACCTCCTGTGTGATTCCAACAGGGTATGCCCGGAAGTTTGCGGACACTCGCGGCTTTCCGCTCACGTTTGGCGTGACGCGATGGAAGACGTGACCGTGGAGGAAGACAAGCGTGCCAGAGGAAGGCGTGAGGACTACCTCACCTTCAATCGGCGACTGGCTTCCGCCGCGCGGGATTCTACCTCGGGTGTGGGACCCTGGCACAACGACAATGGCACCGTCGTCCACGGTCGTGTCCTGAAGATAGAAGAGTCGATTCATGTTGAACGCCTTAGGCTTGTCCGCAGGGCAGTCCTGGTGCCACGCCTGTCCCTTGCCGCCGCCAATGGACCACATCACCAGTCCGCGCGGGGCGCTGAATCCTTCGCCAAGAACTGATTCGGTGAGACGGGCGAGCCGCTCCTCGTTGGCGAGCTCTGTGAATCCTGCGTCACCATCGGCGAGTGGATCCCAGGGAACGACGTCCACGTCGAAGTTGATCTTGGAGGTGCTGCGGTCTCGAAGACGCTCCGGATCGTTGAGAATCGGCATGAAGTGATCTTGAACCGTCCGGCTGAGCACACTGACGCTGGATCCGGAGAGGTAGTCAGGAAAGACCAGAATGCCATACTCAAAAAAACGATCCCGAAGGTCGTCCGGAGAGGCACTCGTCGAAACGACAAAGTCTTGCATTGGCTCAGCGTAGTACCGCCATAGCCAGGGAGCAACGACGGAAGCACTTGCTTTTTTGGCGGTTTCGAAGTTTCGAGCCGCGGGGCCCGCGTCGACCGGACGAACGACCCGGTTCGAACAAAGAGGGTGGCGCGCTGACAAGGTCGATCATGACATATTTGTGTGCACTCATCTCTGTCATCATGATATGTTTTGTCTCATGCAGTCATACCGAGTTGGAATCGTTGGAATGGGAGAGGCGGCCCAGATTCTGCACCTTCCGAGTCTCGCCTACCTTAGGGAGAAGTTCGAGGTTACGGCGCTCTGCGACGTCAGTCGATCGGTGCTCGATGCGGTTGGAGATCAGTGGGGAGTCGCAGGCCGGTACCTCGAGTACCGTGACCTCGTAGAGAGCGACGATAACGACATTGTTCTGGTTTCCAATCCAAGTCCTCTTCATTACGAGGTGACGATGGCCGCGATAGAGACGGGGAAGCACGTTCTCGTTGAGAAGCCGATGTGCTACTCCATCACCGAGGCACATGAGATAGCAGAAGCGGCGCGGTCTCGCGGGGTAACTGTACAGGTAGGCTATATGAGAAGGTACGCTCCGGCCTTTATTGAGGTGCGCGACCGTGTCGCCGCCTTGGAGCCCGTTCGCCTCGCACGGGTTCATGCTGTCATCGGCTCAAACGCGCAGATCATCTCCCCAACGTCAAAGGTCTTCCGGGGAACAGATCTCTCTCCGAGCGTCATACAGCAGGGGAAGGAAAAAGACCGCCGGGCGATCACTCAGGCGATCGGCGACGTCTCCGACACGATCGCGATGGCCTACTACATCCTCCTCGGCCTCAGCTCTCACGACCTCTCGGCGATGCGAGAGATCATCGGAGATCCAAAGCGCGTCTTGTACGCAGCGACACGATTCGGAGGGCGCTCGATCAGCGCAGCCTTCGACTACGGTGACTATGTCTGCCACTTCGAGACGGGTATCGACGAGATTCCGCGCTTCGATGCGCACATCGAGGTCTACGGAAACAACGAGGTCGTCCGTGTTCAGTACGACACACCGTACGTCCGGAATCTAAACACTGTCATGACCGTCACGGAGTCGAAAGGACTCCACGGACTCTCTCACAATGAGCGACGGTGGTGGGGAGACAATTTCACCGAGGAGTGGGAGTCGCTCCACGCCACGCTCACCGACGGGCTTCCTGTGAGAACGACGCCGGAGGATTTCGCGCGCGACCTCGAACTCTTCGCCGAGATGGTCGAACACTTCAAGAGCGAATAGCCTTGAA
This sequence comes from Spirochaetales bacterium, assembly GCA_028284845.1. Taxonomy (GTDB): domain Bacteria; phylum Spirochaetota; class Spirochaetia; order DSM-27196; family SLST01; genus SLST01. Next base: position 351 of record JANQQY010000674.1, on the reverse strand, counting down.
TGACCACTATTAGGGAAGAGGGCGTACTGAGAAACGTTCACTCACCATATGCCCCTCTTCCAGGACAAATGCGACGCCGCCGTCCGTGAGGGGGCGATCGGAGTCGGTCACCTCAAAGAGCCGGCGATCGTTGACCCATGCGGTGATTGTGGAGCCTAAAACTCTGAGCCTGAACAGATAGGGGTTGTTCGCATCCCATGCTAAGGGCGCATCTGCCAGGACTCGATCGCCGTCTAAGGCTTTCACGAGTTTGACCCGGTCACCTGCAAGCAGAAGTGCGTAGAATCGGCGCATCCCCTGCACTCGCACCGCGATCCCGCCCGATGCAAAGAGCCACGGCGTGATTTCGGC
>JANQQY010000664.1 GCA_028284845.1 Spirochaetales bacterium | reverse complement strand
ATCCATATCGTTGCTCCGGACGGCGGCGCCGAAAGCATCGCAACCATTCCACTCAACTCGTTCTCTCCAGCCGCGGCAGCGGCGGTTGTCCATCTCTTCGCGCTTTGGGGTCTCTCGCAACTGCTGATTGGTGCGCTCTACGTGGTCGCCCTCGCCCGGTATCGCGCGCTGATACCGCTTCTCTACCTTCTTGCAGTCGCCGAGTACCTGATCCGAATCATCCTGACGTTCGCAAAGCCCCTATCAACCGTTGAGACCGCCCCTGGGGTGATCGGCAATTACATCCTTCTCCCACTCCTTTTGATTCTGTTCGTACTCTCGCTCAAGCCATGGGGCACGACGCGGCCTCGGTCGGGGGCGGCTGCGGACCGTTATGCGCGGCATCGGCACATCCTGGGTGATGAGGCGTGGGCGCGCCTGCCCGGTGTGAAGTGCGTGGTTGCAGGTGCCGGCGGGCTCGGCTCCAATGTCATAACACTTCTCGCCCGACTCGGGCCGGTAGATCTCCATCTCTGGGATCCAGGCGTTCTCGATCCGCCGGACCTCAACCGCCAAATTCTCTACCAAGAGTCCGACGTAGGAACGCAGAAGGTTCACGGGGCTGCACAACGAGTGCGGGCGATGAACTCAGAGTGCCTGGTAGCGGTCCACAGCGAGTCGCTGACGTGGGATCGGTTTGTGCAGCTCTACGGCGACAATCCGGCAAACCTCGTCTTGTTCGATTGCGTGGACAATCAGGCGTCACGCGCGGAGTTTCACAGAATTGCGACCCAGACGGACGTCCCTGTTTTTCACGCGGCTGTGGAAGGCTGGTACGGCCAGGTTGCTACATTCACTGGACGAGGGAGTGGCTACGATGATGTCCTTCCGCGAGGATGGCGCGAGGCCGATGAGCCTGGGAAGCAGATCCTGCCCCATATCGTGACGACTGCGGCCGCCACACAGGTAGGCGAGTTCGTACATTGGCTTCGTGGCGACCGCGTCCCCTTGTCCACCTCTCTTCTTCAAATCGACGGTGTGCAGGCTCGGTTTTCCACCTTTACACGACGAGGACACACATCATGACCATAACAGTGGTGCCGTACGGCCCGCTCACCGAGCGTATGACAACGCAGTCTCTGGACATTTCGCTTCCTATCCGGGGTGATGCTCTGGAAGGGGTGATTCGATCGGCCATCCCGGAGTTGGGCGACGCAGGTTTCTCCCTCGCCGTGGATGAGGCGATGATCGAGCCCGAACAGACGATTGTGGCGGCATCTACGGTTGCCCTGCTGCCGGCTTTTGCGGGAGGGTAAATGAGCGATTCAAGAAAGCGTAGCGTAACAGTAGAACCCAACGAGCACATGACTCGTGATGTGATAGGCGAGGAGACGGTCGCGCTGGCGGTTTCGCGGTTCCGTCAGGATCCAGCAGTGGGCGCTGTGGTCAGCTTCGCGGGAATCGTTCGAGCCGATTCCAAGGACGATGGAGTCGTCCGAGCCATTGAGTTCACGGCGCACGAACCAATCGCCGAGCGCGCAACTCGTGCACTCATCGATCGGCTCGTCGAGCAGACCCCGGGAGAATCGATCAAGGTTCACGTCCAGCACAGGCTGGGAGAGGTGCCGGTAGGCGAGGCGCCTATTGTGATCGTTGCTGCGGCCGGACACCGGAAGGAAACATTCGCACTCTGCTCTGAGATCCT
>JANQQY010000608.1 GCA_028284845.1 Spirochaetales bacterium | reverse complement strand
CTCGGCATCGATTGCGGCCTACGTTCTAGTAGCCCGCGGTGCGCCTCAAAGCGAAAGTCCTGTCGATCAGATTGTGACGAACGGCGGCGTGCTACTTCCGATTGCCGTAATCGGCCTTCTAATGTCGATCTCGTGGATACTGGTTGGCTGGGACGCGTCGAAGTGGCAGAAGCGGATGAACCGTGTGATCGGTGAAGCGGAGGCAAAGCTGCTGCGTGAGGACGTTTCGGGGATGTGGGGAATGATCAACGAATCATATCCTCCGGAGCGTCGAGGGTGGTCCTGGGACATCGCTGAAGTGACTCAGATTGTTCCAGCTGTCTTCATTGTGTCGTGGGCGGGGATCATCATGTCCCTCGCATGCGGGCGCTAGCAGCGCAGGTCTCGAGTCGGAGGAGAGTGGGGCAAGCTACCAGGTCCGATAAGGCACATCAGAGACACTCACATCCACACGATGCAGGAGATTGCGAGCGTGAAGAAACCAGCGTGCCGATAACCAAGCATCGCGCGAATCTGGATGAGGGCCGATTCTGAGGAAGGCGATCGGGACTCTGTCGTCCGCGTTTGCTATCCGAATCGGAGCGAACGGGATCAATCCCCGTTTGCCTACGCGAAACTGGAGATTCGCTCCGCGAGTGTCACCACGGTAGATAACGCGCCACTCTCGTTCTTCCTTGAACGCGAAGTGCTTTAGAACAGGCGCGAACCAGTTGATCTGGAATGCCAGGACTTCGCAAAACGTACTGGATAGCTCTTCGAACTTCTCCTCGTTGGAGATGTCGTCTCGCGCCTCATGGAACGCGGTGGCTGACGGTTTGATAAGTCCTTCCAGAAGGCCTCGTTGGTCCGCTTTGTCATACAGAACCTTCGCGAGAATCGCCTTCGAACCGTTCTGGGTCGCGATCGACCTGGCCAGGTCCATCGTCAGAAAGCCTAGGCTGTAGCCCCCGTACTCCGGGCAGTACGCTCTCCATTGTCCCAGTTGATTTCCGTCTTCGGAGAGCGATGCCACGCAAGTAAGGGAAATCGCGGAGGTCTGAACCGACTCAGTGAGTCGGGCTAGTGTGCTTGGATCGTCTAAGAACTCTCCTGCGATCTTCAGCCCCAGGTTTTGGCCATGAGAGAGTTCGGAGGAATCGTTTAGATGGTCATGAGATGTGCCGTGAATGGCACCGGAGTCCAGAATGCCCATTAGGCCTTGGGCATCTGTGTAGTGCCAGATTGCATCCGGTACGTCGTCGCGCTGGCCAGACGCGAGTGCCGTCTGCTGCCCGGAGGCAATCTCGCGAATCTGACTTCCTATCGGGTGTTCGTTGAACATCGAATCACACTATCACGCTGTCGGGTTGGCCAACTAGCGGTTGCATCCGCCGCCGGGATGTGCGCATGAGCCCCAGGCACAACACACGACGATGCGGACTTAGATGACGACTTCTACTCGGTCGAGACCGCGGTTCGTTCCGTTGCAACTACTGCGGATGAAAGCGCGATGAACCGTGCGTTGTTGAGTGTCGCTGCGCCGCCCAGCGCTACCTTCCACTCGAATCCTACCGGTACGATCGCCAAGACGGTCGTCTCAGGGACATAAGAGTCCCCTTTGTAGCTGCCGCTCTGTGAGGCGAGCACATCCCAATCAGAGTCTTCATCATGCCGGATCTGGATAGCTACAGATCCACGAGAGTCGTTCTTGGCTATGGTAGCGAAGGCGTGAACGAGAACGATTTGATCGAAAGGTCCGTAGGTGGACTGCGCGTCTGCTTCGCCACCAACTGGAAGCCAAGGAGTGACTTCTCCAACTAGCAACTTGTCCTCATCCTCGAGAAGACCCGCCTGAACGAGGAAGTTCAAGTTCTCGGCGACGATCTTGCGATCAATCGGATCTCCACGGAGGGCGCTCAGAACCTTCGCGTGCCGGAACTTCTTGTCCTCAAGGTCGAGCTTTCCGCGTTCCACGTGCCACTCGATGATGGAGCTGAGGGTAGCTCCGAACACGGCAGCCGCGGCGGCAATAGTTGCCACCTTGAGGCCTGAGGCAGGCCGTCGGCGAGTCGATGCTGTCCAACGTTCCCTGCGGAGTTCCAAGGCCTCCGTTCGGAGTCTGATGTCCTCCTCAAGCTTCCCTCGTTCCAGCTCAAACTGCCGTTCCTCAAGTGGTTTCAATTCCGCCCCTCCCAAGTGCTACGCGGGTACGCGGGAAGCTACCTTCAGTCTTGCGTACGAGCTCATGTCTTGAGCAAACGGTAGGCTAGGTCTGCCAGTCCCTGATTTCTTGTATCCCGTGTTGCGGGCGCTGGCGACCCTGCATTGTAGGGTCATCTGTGACGTGTTTGCAACACGAACACAACGATTTACATCTAGGGTTCGTCAGGCAGCACCGGCGGATGTTTCGACGTGACGCGGCGGAGAAAGCCTGTCGCGCCGCGCGTAATGGGAGTCCGCGGGATCAAGGCGTAGTCAAGAAAGCGCCTGATGTCGGCGGCCGTACTGTGGCTTGTCGCGCCTGGAAGAGACTGTCTTTCCCGGGCGAGCAAGAGCCCGTTCATTGCTCCAAGTCAGGCCTCCGAAGGTCGAGATGTGGAAGTACTAGGAGCCTGCCTAAAGGGGAACGCGGACGGCTCTA
>JANQQY010000555.1 GCA_028284845.1 Spirochaetales bacterium | reverse complement strand
AGACGGCATTGATGTTAGTAGCGCCGCTTCTGTCGATCTGACTGGTTACTTCCGGGGTCGCGTGGACGACGAAATCACCACCGGATCGTTCTCAGTGATGTCCGTCAGTCCGTCTGCTGCCACAGCGGAGTAACGACGCGGCTCTCAAAGCCAGAACTTGAGTCACTACGAGGGCTGTGCTTACGCACAGCCCTTTTTGTTGACGAATCGTCGGGGGAACCGCACCTGCCATTTGAACTTGGCAGACCGCATCTCCAATCGCGTAGAACACTGCGTCTCAGGTAATCGCACGGGCCGCGCCAAAGCGTGGTCCCTTTTTTGTGCCACGAGGCACAATACCGCGAGCGAGCGACGTCGCTACGCCAACGGGCGCACAGTGCCCCTTCCAGACTCGCCTCCCTACTTCAGCTCACCCCGTAAATCAACCAGACTCTGTACGACAGAGGGATCAGCCAGCGTTGACACGTCGCCAAGATCCTCGGTCTTCTCTTCGGCGATCTTTCTGAGGATGCGGCGCATGATCTTGCCGCTCCGGGTCTTTGGCAGGCCGGGTGCGATCAGGATATGATCCGGGGTCGCGATGGGTCCGATGTGGTGACGGGCCTCATTCCGGAGTTCGCCGACGAGTTCATCTCGTGTCTCCTCGTCATCTGCAAAGCCGTCCTTCAGCAATACGTAGGCAAAAATGCCCTGCCCCTTGATCTCATGCGGGAAACCAACGACGGCCGCTTCCGCGCACGCCGGGTGTGAGACAAGCGCGCTTTCGACCTCCGCTGAACCAATACGATGCCCCGAGACGTTGATGACGTCGTCAACACGACCGGTAATCCAGTAGTATCCGTCCTCATCCCTTCGGGCGCCGTCGCCGGTCAGGTAGTAGCCGTTGTAGAGCTTCAGGTAGGTGTTGAGGAAGCGCTGGTGATCGCCTTGGATCGTCCGTGCCATCCCGGGCCAAGGGCGCTTGATCGCGAGCAAACCGGAGACATCGTTCCCCTCGATCTCATCGCCCTTCTCAGATAGGAGAACCGGCTCAATGCCAAGGAACGGCCTCGTCGCGGAACCGGGCTTGGTTGGTGTGGCACCGGGAAGCGGCGTAATCATGATCCCACCGGTTTCGGTCTGCCACCACGTGTCAACAACGTCACAGCGGCTCTCGCCAACGACCTCGTAATACCACTTCCACGTGTCAGGGTTGATCGGCTCGCCCACGCTGCCAAGCACTCGTAACGAGCTTCGGTCGTACTTGGTCACGAATTCATCGCTCTCGCGTGCGATCGCCCGGATAGCCGTTGGGGCAGTATAGAACTGGGTGATCTTGTGTCGTTCGACCATGTCCCAGTAGCGCCCGGCATCCGGGTAGGTTGGGATGCTCTCGAACATCAGCGTCGTCGCACCGTTCGCGAGCGGGCCGTAGACAATGTAGCTGTGGCCGGTGATCCAGCCCACGTCCGCGACGCAGGCGAAGACATCGCCGTCCTTGTAATCAAAAACGTACTTGTGAGTCGCGGCCGCGTAGGTGAGGTAGCCGCCGGTCGTGTGAGCTACACCCTTGGGCTTGCCGGTGCTGCCGGAGGTGTAGAGCAGGAAGAGGGTGTCCTCCGAGTCGACATCTTCGATGGGACAGTAGGGCCGCTCGGCTTCCATGGCCTCGCTCAGCATGATGTCCCGCGGCGGATAGAAGGGCACCTTGGTTCCGGTGCGCTCGGCGACAAAGACGTGCTGTACGGTGGGGCACGCCATGACCGCCTCATCAACGGTTCGCTTGAGGGGAATGATACGGCGACCACGCACACCCTCGTCTGCCGTGATGACGGCCACACATTTGGCGTCATTGATACGATCGCGGAGCGCCTCTGCGCTGAAGCCGGCAAAGACGACCGAATGAACCGCACCGATGCGCGCGCAGGCGAGCATGGCAAAGGCGGCCTGCGGGATCATTGGCATGTAGATCGCAACTCGATCACCCTTGCGAACGCCATTGTGCCGAAGGACGTTGGCGAGTCGCGACACTTCGCGCTGCAACTCGCGATAGGTGTAGGTTCGACCCTCGCCGGGCTCATCGGATTCCCAGATGATCGCGGCCTGATCACCGCGCTCCGGAACATGCCGGTCTACGCAGTTGTGGCAGGCATTCAGCTTGCCACCCAGGAACCAGGCGATCATGCCGGCCTCAAACTCGGTGTCGTTTACCTGCTTGAATTCGTGAGTCCACGAGAGGAGCTCTCGGCCCATCTCGCCCCAGAAGGCGTCGTTGTCCTCGACACTTCGTGCGTAGAGCTTCTCGTAGTCGCCGATGGAAGCGAGTCGGGCACCGTCTACCTGTGGTGCGAAATGATCTCCGTGAAGATTGGCCATGAGTACCCCCACAGAAATGATAGCTGATCTTGTCAGATTTGGGTCTCTCAGGTCTCGATTGCAATGTTGTGGGCATTCATCAACACCGTAATTCCGAATTTTGACTTCGTATTTACGGTGTTATAATGCGTACCATGAACCGAATCGTTTCAAGACGAGCCGAGGCTGAAGTTCGGAACCTCCTCCGCCAGTTCCCAGCAGTCGCTATTCTGGGACCACGCCAGACAGGTAAGACCACACTCGCGACGCGGTTACTTCAATCTGAACCAAGAAGCGTGCGACTCGACCTGGAGCTCCCCTCGGACTTGGCAAGGCTGAGCGATCCTGAGTCGTACCTCCGGAGCCACGCGAGTGATCTGGTATGCATCGACGAGATTCAGCGGGTTCCGGACCTCTTCCCGGTACTCCGAGCCCTGATTGACAAGGAGAGGCGCCCGGGTCGGTTCCTGGTTCTAGGGTCCGCCTCGGCTGATCTCCTGCGTCAAAGCAGCGAGACGCTTGCAGGACGGATTGCGCACACCTACCTGACGCCGTTTCAGGCGCAGGAGGTCGAGGGCGAGATCGATCGACACGACCATTGGTTGCGCGGCGGTTTTCCGCTCAGTCTCCTAGCGGAAAGCGACGAAGCATCGTATCGATGGCGCGAGCAGTTCGTCACAACGTATCTGGAGCGAGACCTGCCGTCACTGGGGATCGATCTGACACGAAGTGCAATCGGGCGTCTGTGGACTATGATTGCGTCAGGATCCGGTTCACTTCTGAACCGGGCGAAGTTTGCTGACCCGATCGGGGTATCGGCAAACACGATCCAGCGCTATCTGGACATTCTTGAGTCGACGTTCATGATTCGTGTGTTGCGTCCGGCCTACGCGAACACCAAGAAGCGTCTGATCGCCTCACCGAAGGTCTACATCAGAGACTCAGGATTGCTTCACGTGCTCAGCATGCTTGGAACCTGGGATGCCCTCTACGGATCTCACCTTGTTGGGCCGTCGTGGGAGAGCTATGCGATCGAGCAGATAGTCTCAGCGCTCCCCGGATGGCGAGCCGGTTTCTACCGGACCGCGGACGGTGCGGAGATCGATCTGGTCCTTGAGGGCACAAAAACGATCGCGATTGAGATGAAGGCCGCGGTTGCGCCGCGCGTCAGCCGAGGATTTCATCTGGCGTCGGATGATGTGCACGCAGACGAGAAGTACATCGTCGCACCGCTCCCTACGCCTGATCCATATCCCATTGGCAACAACACGATAGTCACCACGCCGGAACTGCTCGTGCGGGAGTTGCAGGCGTAGCGGCTATCGATTTGATCGGCAGCCTCAGCTCTGATCGATCTGGACGTCGCCCGACATGGTGGAGATCTCAACCGGAAGGCCACCGCCGTTCACCTGACCAGTGACCTTCTTCTCAGAGATGCTCGCGTTCTGGAGATCGAACTCGACACTCACCTCGCCGGTTGCGGTCTTCGCGGTTATGTCGTATCCGTCCGACTCCGGTAGCTGGAGCTGCACGTCTCCACTGAGCGCCGTGACTGATATCGGTTCAGTTCCAATGGCTTCAAGCTCAACCGCAACATCACCGCTGAGCGATTTGGCCTGAACCGACCCTCTGCCCTCGCTGATTTCGATATCACCGCTCGAGGCAGAGACCTTCAAGAAGCCGGTGAAGCCGTTGATCGATACATCGCCGGCGAGACTCCCAACGTGGATCTGACCGCTTAGTTCAGCGCCAACGATCTCACCACTTTTGGTTGTGATGTTCTGAACATCCATTGGGCCGGTTCCAAGACGCGAGAGCTCTACGTCTCCGCTCTGAGTGCTGACCGATTGCGAGCCTTCCAGCTCCTCAATACGAACGTTTCCGCTTGCC
>JANQQY010000542.1 GCA_028284845.1 Spirochaetales bacterium | reverse complement strand
AGCTTGGTGAGCACGATTGACCTTGCGCCAACGGTGCTTGCGCTGGCGAGCGTGCAGGTCCCGAACTACATGCAGGGTCGAGTCTTTGCCGGGCCATCGGCGCAACCGGAACGGCCTTACGTATTCGCCTCACGCGACCGTTACGACACGAGCTACGACAAGATCCGGGCGGCTCGTGACAGACGCTTCAAGTACATCCGGCACGACTATGTGCGAGAGCCCTATCTGCTCTGGATCCCCTATCGGAACACGCATCCCATTGTGCAGGAACTGTGGGACGGCTTCCGAGAGCGAACCCTGAGTCCGGAGCAGTCGGTGATGTTTGAGCGCCGCCCAGCCGAGGAGCTCTACGACACCGCTACCGACCCCTACGAGCTCGTGAATCTTGCGGAGGATCCGGAGTACCAGGCGACCCTCGAACGGCTCCGTGATGCGACGACGCGATGGACCAACGAGGTTGGCGATCTTGGCGAGATCTCGGAGATGGAGATGGTGCGTGGCTGGTACCCCGATGGGAAGCAGCCGGAGACCGCCCGTCCAATCTGCGTCCCGATCGCGGAGGGCGCCTACGGACACAGCGCGATTGAGGAGACCGAGGTGAAGGGGCCGGCACTCCTCCAATTGCAGTGCGCCACCCAGGGTGCATCGATCGCCTATCGACGAGACGGTGACCCGAAGGATCACTGGCGACTCTACACCGACCCGATCCGGCTCTCATCCGGCGTCAACACCATCCGAGCGAAGGCGATACGCATTGGGTACGCGGAGAGCGCGACGGTTACGGCGAGCGTCACGGTCCAATGAAACACCACATCGCCCGTGCGACGGCGTACCCTCGATCGGGCACGCCCCGCGCCACGCTGCGGTTGACGCAGAGCCGGCCGCGCTCTAGACTGGATCTGCAATGAAGGGAACGCCAATCCACAGAGCGAACACCGCGTACATGAAGTCGGTGTTCGAAAGCGTCCGCACAACCGGAGCTTCTTTGTTCAACGGGATAGGTGTGCCCTCATCGTAGGACTGATGTCATGAGTGATCAGCCGCGGGGCATGCTCCGCGGCTTTTTTTGTGCCCAATCCTTCGGTCGCGGGGCGAGGAGGAGCAATGCGCGTACAGATCAACAACGTCTCACATGACTTCGGAGGAACGATCGTCTTGAGAGGTGTCCATGCCTCCATCACGACGGGCCGGCGAATCGGCGTCGTGGGTCCCAACGGTGGCGGGAAGTCTACGCTGATTCGGATCGTCGTGGGGGAACTGCCTCCAACGTCAGGTACGGTGAGTGTGGACGGCGACACACGGATTGGCTACGTGGCCCAGTCGATGTCTGCACCCGCCGGCCTCTCCGTAGGGGACTATCTGCTTCACGAGATCCTCACCACCAGAGGTCGGCTCCGTGACCTTGAAGAAGCAATGGGGTCCGGTCGGGACGATCTGGAGGCGATTCTTGCTGAGTACGCCGCGACTCGGGAGCTCTATGATTCCCACGCGGGAGACACGGCCGAG
>JANQQY010000510.1 GCA_028284845.1 Spirochaetales bacterium | reverse complement strand
GCCGACCACCCTTGATCCGCGAGAGGTGCTTCCGCATCGCATTCACCTCGTGAATCTCTGCGCCGCTGTCGAGGAGCGCCTGTGTTGTCTCCTGAAGCTCCGGAAGGCCAAGTATGACGGGCGAGCCGTGAATGGAGGTGCGCATGGGTGCGGCCAGCAGCGCCGATCCGCCGCCCGAGATGAGCACGATCACGAGGGTTCGGTTGTCCGCTCGCTCCGCGAGCTCGAGGATCGCGTCTCCGGCGGCGACGCTGTTCTCATCCGGGACCGGATGCCCGGACTCGATGATCCGCACGCGCTCCGTCGGTCCGCCGTGACCGTGTTTCACACTCACAATGCCATCGGTGATGCGCTCGCCAAGCACCTGCTCCGTCGCTCGCACCATGGGTGCCCCGGCCTTTCCCGCGCCGATCACAAAGATCTGGGTAAAGGCGCTGAGGTCGATGATCTCGTGTGACGCATCGGTCGCGATCGTGAGTGTTTCGCCTTCGAGCGACATGGCGGAGGTGATCATCTCGAACGGATTCACCCGCTCGAGCGCCGCCTGGGCGATGCTCTTGATATGTTCTCTCTGCGTTGGATTCATCAGTCGTCTCGCCTCCGAAGATCTGCGACGTTTTCGATGTGAAAGGTGTGGGGAAACATGTCGACGGGCTGCATCCTGCGGATCTCGTACCTCTGTGAGAGCAGCTTGAGGTCGCGTGCCTGCGTTGACGGCTTACAGCTGACGTAGATGATCTGCCGCGGTGCGAGGCGGATGAGCTCCGTGACGACATCCGGGTGGATCCCGGCGCGTGGTGGGTCAAGGACAACGAGCTCGGTTCGTGGGAGCGGCGCGCCCTCCCGTCCGGCCGTCGCGATGAGATCGCGCACGTCGCCGGCAAAGAAGCGCGCGTTCCCGCATTCGTTCGTCGTCGCGTTGAGTATGGCGTGCTCGACCGCGGCCTCGACGTACTCCACGCCCACAACCTCCTTGACCAGATCGGCGAGATAGAGCCCGATGCTCCCGATGCCGCAGTAGAGGTCGAGGAGCGAGTCGCCCGGCTCCGGCTCGATCCATTCCCGGACGACTCCGTAGAGCCGTTCCGCCTGCCGGGCATTCGTCTGATAGAAGCTCTTGGGATGGATGGCAAACCGGAGATGTCCACACCGCTCGGTGATCGTCCTCGTTCCGGCGACGTGGATGACCTCGTGCGGAGAGATATCGTCGTTTCGCGTCGGATTGATTACATAGTGCGCGGAGGTGATCTCCGGAACCGCCTCCATCAGCAAACTCAGGAAGCGTGCGGCGATATCGGGCCGATCCTCGTAGATGCAGAGAATGACCATCACCTCGTCGTCACTTGTCCGAACGGTCAGGCTGCGGAGCAATCCTTCGTGGGTTTGGGGGTCGTGGAAGCTCAAATCGAGTCCGGCGGCGATGCGCCGCGCTTCGTTCCTAACGTGATTTGAGGGCTCTCGCTGGAGGAAGCAGCGCGAGACGTCTACGACACGGTTGAATCGCCCCTTCACGTGAAAGCCAAGCGCGTTTCTGTGCGGCAGCTCAACACCTGCATCGACCTGGGACTGGGTGATCCAGCCGGTTGGTGAGAACGAGAACTCAAGCTTGTTTCGATACTCGGTGTTCCTGTCGCACCCAAGGATAGGCAGCGGCAATGGTTCCGTGATCCCGCCGATCCGTTCCATGACTTCGGCGACAAAGGCGCCTTTGTTCGCAACCTGCTCTTCGTACGGCAGGTATTGCCAGGTGCAGCCGCCGCAATCGGCAAAATGCTCACAGAATGGATCCTGCCGGAGCGGCGACCGAGCGTGGAACTCGGTGGGAGTGGCGAAGGCGAAGCCCTTTTTCCGGCGTGTCACCCGAACATCAACGACCTCACCCGGCAGCACGCCCTCCACAAAGATCACCCGGCCATCGTGCCGAGCGACCCCGTTACCCTGATACTCCAGGGAATCGATCGTAAGGGACTCGAACTCCTTCTTACGCGCCACTTCGCGTTCCAGGCGAATCGGTGTTCTCTGATGCTGATTCTGCCGGGGGCGTCGCAGTAGCAGGATCGACAGATCCGTCGTCTATCGCTCTGAGCAACGCGATCTCGTCCTTCCAGATGTCTGGGTCAATCGTCTCGAGCACAAACGGAGTATTGGCAAGGCGCGGGTCACGGATGAAATTGGCGAGGCCCGCGATGCCGATTTCGCCCATGCCGATGCGCTCGTGGCGGTCGCGTCGGCTCCCAAGTTCGGTCATTGAATCGTTGAGGTGGATGCCCACAAGACGATC
>JANQQY010000491.1 GCA_028284845.1 Spirochaetales bacterium | reverse complement strand
GTTGAGGCCGCGATGGCACTCGCTCCAATGCCGGACGATCGCGTCCTTGATCTCTGCGCGGCGCCGGGCGGAAAGTCTCTCGTTATCGCAAGCTCCATGCGCCTTGGACTCGACGAGGACGCAGACGAGGGCCTCCTGGTCTGCAACGAGCGGTCGTCCGCGCGACGGGCGAGGCTCCATAGAGTTCTTGATGCGCACCTGGACGAGAGGGCACGAGCGCGCGTTCGCGTGACTGGTCACGACGCCTCGCGATGGGCGCTCCACGAACCGGCAAGCTACGATCGAGTTCTCGCGGACGTTCCCTGCTCAAGCGAACAGCATGTCCTCCAGAGTCAGGCGGCCTTGAAGGAATGGAGCAGGAGTCGATCGAAACGACTGGCGCAATCGGCCTATGCGATTGCGTGCGCCGGCTTTGATGCGCTCGCGCCCGGCGGGCGGCTCGTCTACTCCACCTGTGCCCTCGCACCTGCTGAGAACGACGGAGTAGTCGGGCGCCTTTTGAAGCGTGCCGGCGAGGAAGGTCGTATCGTTCAGAGCGACCCTAAGCTATCCTCGCAGCGGGGAGTCGGCGCTGGGGAAGCCACCGCGTTCGGTTGCCATATCTTGCCGGATACATCCGGAGGCCGCGGACCAATCTACTACGCAATTCTTGAGCGAATCGCGTAGGAGAGCTTGCCTTTTGGGCGCGCGTCCGTATCATTCCGGCGATGCCGTTTGACCCCGCCGCATTGAATCCCGAGCAGCGACAAGCAGTCGAGACGATCGACGGGCCGCTTCAGATCATTGCCGGCGCCGGTTCGGGCAAGACACGCGTGATCACGATGAGAATCGCGCGCATGCTCGAGCGGAGGATTCCCCAAAGCCAGATTCTCGCACTCACCTTTACCAACAAAGCCGCTCGCGAAATGGGCGAACGGGTTCGGGAGATTGCAGGCACTCGCCTCCGCGATCTGACGGTGAGCACCTTCCATAGCTTCGGGGTTTCGATTCTGAAGCGGCACGCGCGCAGGCTGGGCTATCGCGACAACTTCAGCATCTACGACACGCAGGATCAAATGGCTCTGCTCAGAGAATCGGCGAGAGAAATCAAGATGGAACTCGAGCACGGTGAGGCGATGTCGATTCTACAGCAGTTTTCCGCCGCCAAGACCGGGCGTGCTCCTTGGGAGGATCTCCCGGCGGCCTACCGGGAACTCTACGACGACTATAGTGAACATCTACGCCTCTACAATGCTGTCGACTTCGATGACCTGATCATTCTGCCGGAGAGGATCCTCTCAGAGCACCCGGATGTGGCTGAGGCATTCCAGTCCCGATTCCAATACATCATGGTGGATGAGTTTCAGGACACCTCGGCCGATCAGTACCGGCTTCTCAGGTCGCTTGGTATGGCACATCAGAATGTTGCGGTCGTTGGAGATGACGACCAATCGATTTACAGCTGGCGCGGAGCAAACTACGAGAATTTTGCGCAGTTCGAACGCGACTTTCCAGATTTCGTAGAGATCAGGCTTGAACGCAACTACCGGTCGACCGACACCATCCTCGCGGCGGCGAATGGTGTGATATCGAACAATCAGAATCGCAAGGACAAGGTGCTCTGGACCGGCACGAAGGAAGGCCGACCCATCGTACTCACCTTCCCTGAAGATGAGTCCAGCGAAGGCATGTTCATCTGCGACACGATCAAGACCCTCGCGCTGCGAGAAAACCTTCGCTACGGTGACGTCTGCGTCCTCGTCCGCACCAATAGTCTGACGCGCAATCTTGAGATGACTTTTCTCTCAGAGAACGTTCCCTACCGGATGTCGGGTGGTCAGAGCTTCTTCCAGCGGAAGGAGATCAAGGACATCACCAGCTACATTCGACTCTGCGCCAACCCGGACGATGATGTGAGCCTTCTTCGGGTCATCAACACCCCACGACGCGGGATTGGACGCAAGACGATTGAAACGCTCGTGGAGACGGCGCAATCTCAGGCGACGAGCCTCTTTGGCGCGATCGCAGCTGAACTCCATGCGGCCGACTCGCGTCTTGGGAAGCGAGCGCGTGCCGACCTTGCCTCCTTTCACTCACTCGTGGAGGAGTACCGCTCACGTATCTTCGCAAAGCGCAAGATGACCGAGGCACTTCGCGCCCTCGTGGAAGAGATCGATTATTGGGCCCACCTTGTCGCCGAGCATCCGAACAACGAGAAGGCCCCAAAGTGGAAGTATCGAAACGTCGGACTCTTTCTGGATTTTGTGGAGCAATACGAGAAAGACCCGGACAACCTCTCCCCAAGCCCATTTGAGTTCCTCACGCGCATTTCGCTCGACCCAAGAGACGAGGTCGATGAGGAGCACGACGCGGGAAAGGTGAACCTGATGACCATCCACGCCGCGAAGGGCCTTGAACACGATGTCGTCTTTGTCGCGGGATGTGAGGCAGGCATCATCCCGCATCAGCGTGCGATTGAGGAAGATCCCGCGAATCTCGAGGAGGAGCGGAGACTCTTCTACGTTGCTCTGACGCGCGCCAAGCGCAGACTCTACATAACAAGCTGCCGCACCCGCAAAGTCATGAGAGAGCTCCGGGAGTCGGCGCCGAGCCCCTTCCTCGAGGAAATCCCTGACGAACTGATAGAGACCGTAGATGCCCCCGAAGCCGTGGAAGAGGAGGAGGGGCTCGACTACTTTGCCGCTATCAAGGCGAAGCTCGGCGGATAGCGCAAGAATCTTGCAGAGGCATTTCGCGTGCCGTAGTATGACGTATGAGCAGCACTCCCACGCAGCTTGCCGCCATCATGTTCACCGACATCGCCGGATACTCCCGCCTCATGGAAGAGGACGAGGAACGCACCATTCGGCTCTTGAAGGCCCACAACGACATTGTGCTGCCCCTGATTGACGCGGCTAACGGCGACGTCATTGATGCAATTGGCGACGGACTCTTTGTCCTCTTCCCGAGTGTTCGAGACGCGGTCCACTGTGGTGCGAGAATCCAGGAGGCACTCCACAACCGAAACCAGGATCAGCAGGAGGCCGAGCGTTTTCTTCTCAGGATTGGAGTGCATCTTGGGGAGATCTGGCGCGACGGCGATCGTGTCTACGGAAACGGCGTCAACGTAGCTGCGCGAGTACAGCCGTTCGCACCGCCCGGTGGAATCTGCATCACCGAAGACGTGCAGCGACAGATCGTGAACAAGACAAGCATCGAACTCAAATCTCTGGGGCTACAGAGTCTTCGCAATATCGAACGCAAGATGGAGCTCTTTCAGGTTGTAACAGGGAGTGAGATTGTGAGCGCCCCAACCCCATCGCCTTCAGGCGAGCTCGACTCCGTGAAGGCTCGCATACTCGAGGCGCGCGAGCGCGTCACTTCCGAACGCGAATCCTCAAGCGGGTCTACCAGAGAGTCTGAGATCGAGAGCAAGGTCTACAGCTTTGTCGAGAAGGTGATGGACAAGGCAATCTCGAAGTGGGACGAGCTACCGGAAGAGAAAAAGCAGAACGCCATCGCAAAGATCGAGACAGCAATCTCAGAGGGCGTCTCTGAGTCGGAGACCGACGTGGAGATATCGCTGGGAGGTAAACGGAAACTCTCCATCAAGTCGGGGAAGAAACTCGAGAAGCAGCGGCAGGAGGCGGTCTCCTCGATCACCACCGGCTCCGTGTTCGCAGTCGGTTTTGGACTGGGATTCTTCTATTTTGGAATCAGTTGGATGGTCTGGCCGTTCGCAGTGATAGGTATCCTGCCTGTCCTGAATGGACTTCGCAAAGCGGCGAAACTACGGAGAAAACGACAGAAGATCGCCGCCTCCAGACCCGCCGAACTCGAGCGCGCCGTTCTGCAGATGGCGGCGGATCTTGGCGGCACGGTCACGGTTGTCCAGATTGCGTCCGCCGGCGAGCTCACGCTGGAAGAGGCTCAGGGCACACTCGACTCGATGACCGCGAAAGGCTACGTCGCACAGAACATCACTGAAAACGGCGTTATTGAGTACGAGTTTCCGTCCTTGGGTAGGTAGTGGTTGTCTACGCCCTGCTGGGAGTTGTCATTGTCTCGGTGGGGCTGGTTGCCTGGGGAGTCCGAGCCTCAGGAATCGTCCCGATGCCCTCGTCACGGAGCACGCGGCAAACCGTAGAGCGGGTCCTGCTCTCCGCCCCCGGCCTTGATCGAGTCACCGACCTCGGTTCGGGTTGGGGCGGCCTCGCCCGGAGACTCGCCCGTTCGGGCCGTTTCGAATCGATCGTCGCCGTAGAGCTCTCTCCCCTGCCCCATATGGTGGGCGCGCTCCTCTCCTGGTTCGCCGACTTGCCGGTGACGCATCGACGTGCCGACGCTCTCTCACTCGAGCTTGCGCCGGGTGGATACGTCACCTATCTCTCTCGGGGCTTTATGCTCGCCTTGCGTGAACGTTTTGAAGAGCAGCTTCCCCACGGAGGACTCCTGGTCTCAGTCGCGTTCTCCATGCCCGGATGGACCCCGGCCCGAGTCGAGCATGCGCACGATCTCTTTCACACGCCAATCTACGTCTACGAGTTCTAACGCGCCGTCAGCTCCGCCTCCCGTCAGGGAGAGTGGGCAAACTGCACTATCCCACTTCCGTTCGCGACGGCAGGGGAGTCATCGTCAAAAGCCGCGAAGGTCCGCAGCAACGAGAGGCCCGAGGCTGAGGCCCATTCAATGAGACGCCTACGACCCAGTGGAAGCAGCTGCTGGATGGCGTGGCGAGACTCACCGGTCGCTCGGTTGGTCACGGAGAGAAGAAACTCGATCCGACCATTGGAGAACCGGTTCGAACGCTCGAAGATGTGATTGGGAAGCTCGATCGACGGCAGGTTCCAGACATCGCCTTCTGAACGCTCCGAGTAGTCGATGAACTGGAGCGTCAGAATACCATCGTGGGCGAGCAGCCCCTTCGCGGCGACAAGGAAGGCTCGAACCTGCTCCACGAAAGAGAGGTGCGCGATGGTGTTCCCCAGACAGGCGATCGCGTCCATTGAGCCGGATGCAAAACCCGCCGGGAGCGCAGCGATGTCGAGCAGACGAAAGGTAGGTTTTGCTCCAGCGGATCCGACACGTGCCGCCTGCCGGGCTCGCACGATCAAGCTCTCCGAGGTATCGACCCCCACGACGCGGCAGCCGGAGTCGCACAGCATGCGGCAGAGCTCTCCGGTCGCGCACCCTACGTCGAGTACAGTAGGAGCTTTCGCGGGCGTGCGGCGTTGCGGCAGGATCGATGAAACGGTCTCCGGTGGACAGGGAAAGAGTGTCTCGTAGTGATCCTCAAGGAGTTGGTAGGGGTCCATACTACGTCGACCGACCACCTTTCCGGCGCCTCTTGTCCGCGTACGTCCGGCCGTCGATCTCGTTGATCAACTGCTCGGTTGACATCTCTTCGCCTGCATCAGCCAGATCGCACGTCCTCACGAAGGCATCGCATCGCAATCTTGGCTGAGTTGATCGCCAGTGGAATCCCTCCGCCCGGGTGAACCGTGACACCTACGAAGTAGAGCCCGCGGATCTTCTTGCTGAAGTTCGCGTGGCGTCGAAACGCGGCGAAACGGTTGTTCGATGCATTCCCGTAGATGCTTCCGATCTTTCCGCTGTACCACTCCTCGATAGCGACCGGGTTCATCACCGTCTCCTCTTCGATGAGAGCTTCCACATCGGTCCCTAACGCCCTGCTGACCTTCTCGATCATAATCGTACGCATCTTGCGGGTCTCCGTATCCCAATCCTGTCCCACATTCACAGGGCTATTGATCATCAGGAACCAATTCTCGCACCCAGCCGGAGCGTCGGCCGGAACTCTCTTTGATGTGATGTTGAGGTAGATCGTTGGATCCGAGTAGAGCTCCTTCTTGCGAAAAATATGGTCGTACTCCGTCTCGTAGTCTTCGCTGAAGAAGATGTTGTGCACACCGAGCTCAGGGAAGCTCCTCTTCACACCAAGGTAGAAGACAATTGCGGAACTCGATTTCTCTTGGGAAAGGATCCGCTCCGGACGCTCCTCTTTTGGCAACAGCCTCTCGTAGGTGAAAGCAACATCCATATTGGAGAAGACAACGTCGGCCGGGTAGATGCCCTGCGCCGTGCGCACTCCCCGAACGGTGTGATCATCCACATCGATTTCCTCAACCTTCTCGTGGAAACGAAACTGCACGCCAAGCTTCTCGGCCAGGCCTCTCACCTTGTTTGGAATCTGTACCATGCCTTCCCTCGGCAGAAAGACCCCTTCGTTGAGCTCAAGGTGGGAGATCATATTGAGCATCGCAGGTGCCAGATAAGGACTACTGCCGTTGTAACTCGCAAATCGGTTAAAAAGCTGAGCCGTTTTGGGATTGCGAAAGGTGCTTCGGTTGACCTGATCCATCGTTCGGCCAAGCCGGTACGCCGGAAGCGTCGCCAGGGCCGTCAGTAGACGTCTCCCATTGAGGTGGCGAAACCGATGGAGCGAGGCTTCAATAAAGAGCGGTGAGATGCGTCCATAGTTCTTCCCGGCCTGTTTCAGATATCGGGCGACAGTGCCTCGATCCTCGCCGAGTTCTTCATGCAACACGTTCAAGAGCTCGTCTCGGTTGTGCGGGAGCGTGAATCGGTGCCCGTCCGGGTAGTAGTAGGTAAACGACTCTTCGAGTCGATCGAAGGGAAAATCAGCGAAGTCTTCGCCACAGAGATCATAAAGTTCCTTGACGTACTGAGGACCCGTGAAGACCGACGGCCCCATGTCAAAGCGATAGCCACCGAGCTGCTTGCTGTTTATCTTGCCGCCTGCGAAGCCGTTGGCTTCAAAGACAGTAACCTGATAGCCCTCTTTCGCGAGACGGACAGAAGCGGCCAGGCCTCCAATACCCGCTCCAATCACAACGGCTTGTTTCATCATGCAAAAGTACTAGGAGAAGGGTGCGACGGGAGTCGGAGTGTCTTGATTACGGGAGTCGACACTCCGCAAGCACTCCTGAAGTGTCACGTCTATGAGAAGAGTCAAGCAGCTTGGAGGGAGAGGCGATTGATTTCTTTGAGCTTGCGAGCGAAGAGTGACATGTTCGCATCTCGGTAGACCTCCTTGTTCTTGAGGATGTAGAAGATGGCAACGATCGTCTTTCGCACAATGGCGGCTCGGACCTTGCAGATCTGTTTGCCGCGGCGTTTGCGAGCGAGGTAATCGGCGAATGAGGGGGTGTTGCCGATCACGTGCTGGAGAGCCTGGAGGAGGAACCGATAGGTCCTTTTGCGGCCGCAGCGAGAGAGTCCTCCGATGTGCATCCTCTGCCCCGAAGCATCAACAGTGGGAGCGGCACAGAGATAGGCTGAGAGCTCTTCGCAGAGCTGAAGCGGCTGATGTCGCCGATCTCGGCCATGATCGCTGCGGCGATGAAGATACTGATTCCAGGGATGCTGACCAGCAGCCTTATCTCGGCGGGGTAAGCCTCTACCGCCTGCGCCTCGATACGAGCTCAGATATCGGCGCGCTGGCGCTCAAGAAGCTCCAGGCGTTCGAGCATCAGCGTGAGTTCGAATCGATCCTCATCATGCAGCTGTTCGTGTGTGACGCCGGCGCGAATCGTGTCGGGGGCTCGGTCAGGCATCTGGATCATTCGGCGGCGAAAGATCAATGCGATGCGGTTCTTGGTTGCCACCAGCTGGCGACGAGTGGACTCGTATGCGCCGAA
>JANQQY010000488.1 GCA_028284845.1 Spirochaetales bacterium | reverse complement strand
ACGCAGAATGGAGTCACCCTGCAGGCAGAGGCCGACCGCGTCGTCCAGACCGTCATCTCACGAACGTTGCCGCAGTGGTTCGGTGTCTATGTGCTCCTTGGTGTGATTGCAGCCGCCGTCAGCACCGCCGCAGTACAGTTGATGACATCAAGCGTCATCGTGAGTCGGGATGTCATCCAGGGCCTCTTCAAGGAGAACGCCTCCGACAAGCAGATCACGCGATGGGCTCGCTGGTCGGTCGTGGTGATCGTGCTTCTTAGTCTTGGCATCAGCTTCCTCAATCAGGGCGCGATGGCACTCTACCTGACAGACGTGAGCGTTCCGGGCTTCGCGCAATGGGCGCCGGCACTGGTCGGTGGACTGCTCTGGAAACGGGGAACGAAACAAGGGGCGATCGCGGGTACTGTCGCAGGCGTTGTCTACCTGGTGGTTTCACTCCTCGTGGTTGTGAATGGCGAGCGTATCCTCGTTGTTGGCCACCCGGTCATTCTGAGTCTCGTGGTGAATACCTTGGTCTATCTCATCGTTAGCTGGGCTACACCGCGACCGAGCGAGCAGATTGAAACGCAGTTCTTTGATGAGGTCGACGCATACCTGAAGGCCGAGGCCAACTAATGGAGAAGTGGCGCCTCATCTACAACCCGGAGGGTAGCACCGCCGATGTCGTTGCTCACGGGGCGGCCGTCGCCGAGGGACGGATCGCCGGCAAGTACCAGCTCTCCACAACGGTTGTCCCGGACACCGTGATTGTTCAGCAGAGCACTACCCGCGGCATCATCGCGGGGGCTGATGTCAAGGTTGACAAGGCGGCGGCAGCGAGCGCTGAGATTGCGGTAGCGCAGGCGCCACGTCAAGGCAGAAACAGCGCTCGTGCGGTCTCAACGACTCCCCTGAGCGAGATCATGGCGCAGGGCTCACGAAAGTTTGATGCCGTCGACGTTGAGCCTGACGATCCAGCCGTGCTGCTCTACACAAGCGGTACAACCGGAAACCCCAAGGGCGTGACGCTGACCCATCGGAACTTTCACTTCCAGTCACTCACGGTCGTCCCGTCGATGGTTCCCTTCACGCCGGACGACATCGTTGTGGGCGTGCTGCCGCTCTACCATGTCTACGGACTCTCAAACGGCCTTATAGCAACGCTTATGTTCGGCGCCAGCTTTGCCCTCGTGCCGCAGTACAGCCCACAGGCACTCTTGGACGCGGTCGCCGACTACAAGGCCACGATCATGCCCGCGATTCCGAGCATGTACCAACATCTGTTGACCATCGCGCGCGCCCGGCCGGCGAAGATGCCAAAGACCCTCCGGTACTGCGTCTCTGGTGGGGCGCCGCTCCCGTTGAACGTCTTGCGCGAATTCACAACCGTCTTTGGCGCCGAGATCTCAGAGGGGTACGGCCTCACGGAGACCGCTTCGAGCGTGAGTTGTAACGTCTCCGGCGAAGGCTACAAGGAAGGCAGCATCGGCAAAGCCGCAGCCGGAGTTGAGATGGCAGTCCTCAACGATGAAGGATCGGAACTCGAACGCGGTGAGGTTGGCGAGATCGTCATCCGCAGCGAGACGGTGTCCCCCGGCTACTGGAACAACGAGGAAGCCACGAAGGCTCAGTTCCAGGACGATGGCTGGTTCCGCACCGGAGACCTCGGTTACCAGGACGAGGACGGCGTCTTTTTTATTACAGACCGAAAGAAGGATCTGATCATTCGTGGCGGCTTCAACATCTCACCGCGAGAGGTTGAAGAGGTCATCATGCAACATCCAAAGGTCCAGGAGGCGGCAGTCATCGCAGCCAAGGACAAGCGCGGTGAAGATACGGTGAAGGCGTTTATCGTGACGAAGGACGGTGAGGAGGTGACCGAACGCGAGATCGCCGATCATTGCACAGACACGATGGCTCCCTACAAGCGCCCGCGCGTTATCGAGTTCGTCGACGTGCTTCCCAAGAGTGCGACGGGCAAGGTGCTTCGAACCGAACTACGCGGTGAGACGGTGGACCGGCGCCTGGTTGAGCGAGGAGAGAAGTGATGTTTGGCCGCAAGCGAAAACAAGCGACGGAGACCGCGGTCGGCGGCAAACTGCCTATGAGTCTTGGAAAGGCGATTGAAGAAATCGTCCGACGGTACAAGAGGCGCGACGCCCTTCATTTTGAAGGGAAGGCGATCAGTTACCAGGAGCTCGACGAGAACGCAAACCGGGTCGCAACCGGACTCGCCTCACTCGGAATTCAGAGGGGCGACCGGGTGGCATTGATGCTTCCGAACATTCCGGATTTTGCCTACTCGTTCCTGGGAATCCAGAAGCTTGGAGCCGTGGCTGTCCCCTTCAACACCATGTACAAGGGCAGAGAGATCAGCTTTATCCTTCAGGACTCGGGAGCGAAGGCCATCATCTGCCTTTCGAACTTCGCAAATCTTATCAATGAGCTTCGTGACGAGTGCCCCGAACTCAACCACGTCATTGTCACCGGTCAACGAACCCTCGTATTCCTCGATCCGGACGCTACCGTGAACGTTCAACTCGTCTTTGAGAAATCCCGTTTTGCTGAACCGGACGAGGCGATGAAGGCGCTGGGTGCGGTCTTCGTCAAAACCTTCGACAAGCTCGGCGTTCCCGATCCCTGGTACAAGCATCAGGGTGCCGTCCGAGTGGGCGGACGCAAGATCGCGACCATCCTGCTCTCTGAGATCGAGAACCTCTACATTGGGAACATTGTGACATTCCTGAGTGACATGGACTCGGAACCGCTGTTCAAAGTGCTCTATGTCCCGCCGGAGATCAAAGACAAGGCGCTTGAACCGCTGACGAGCATCTCAACGGAAAGCGGGAAGGATGTGACCCTCGATCAGTTCAAAGAGGCGCTCTCCTTGGCACTCTCGGAGGACCTTGGAATCGAGATTGAAACTGGCGAACTCACTCGCGATGAGATGATCGCCTATGAGAAAAACATCGCGCTCGCAAACCGTATCTGATCACGGGGGGACTCGTATGACTCTGCTCGTTTCCGCACTATCTGCAGAGGCTGAGGCGGTCGCGGCGCACAGCGATTGGGAGAAGGAATACGACTGGAACGGTTACGCGTTCCGACGGGGCGTGTGGACCGATGGGTCGTACTCCGAGCCTATTGCGCTCATCCAGACCGGGGTCGGCAAGACGCAATCTGCGATGGTCACTCAGCGTGCCATTGACGAGTTCGAGCCGGAACGAATCATCATGTTCGGGGCAGCAGGTGCCCTTGATCCCGACGTGCGCATTGGAGACATCGTCGTTGCGAGTGACGTCCTGCAGCACGATCTGGACGCGACGATCCTTGGAATCGAAAAGGGAACGATCCCTTATACGGGCATCCGTCAGATACCGTCGGACCCGGAACTGGTCGCAATGGCTATGGAAGTCCCCGTACCAGAGTCAGCGGAGCTCGCTGCATTCGACGCTGAGAACCCTCCTGAGCCTGACCACAAACGCGTTCGAAGAGGACGGATCGTCTCCGGCGACGAATTCGTGAGCGACCCGTTCTACCGAATTGAGCTCAACGAGGAGTTTGAGGCTCTCGCTGTGGAGATGGAGGGAGCAAGCGTCGCATTGGTCGCGCTGGTGAACCACGTCCCATTTGTGTTGATTCGAACGATCAGCGATCGATCCGATGGATCCGCGATGGAGTTCGAACAGTTCCTTGGCGTCTGCAGCTCGTTCTCATGGCACTACGTCTCTCACATGCTTCGCACCATAGCCTCAGCCGGATAGGGGAGATCACAAGCAGTGCGAGATATGCCGTTCCCACAGAAAAAGGAACACGCCCAGCAGTTCCTTGTAGCCGCCTACGCGGAGGACTACCTGACCGAGGTTGAGTTCGAGCATCGCGTGGAGGCACTCGAAGCGGCAGACACCTTCGACGCCGTTGAGGCGTTGGTTGACGACTTGCCCAGGCGACTCGAACCCGCACGCCTCCCGTCCGCGTCTCAATCTTCGCCGGTCGTCCCGCACGACCAGCAGGTGATGAAGGGCAGCAATCAAGTCATACGAAAACGGGGGATCTGGCTTCGATCGCCACGACTCGCCGTTTCTCAGAAGGCGTGCGTCCTTAGCGCGAGGTTTGATCAAGCCGGAGATCCAGGGTTCGAGCATATCGAGATCGATCTGGACGTCTCTGCCTGCACCATGCGCCTCCTCTTCCCACCAGGCACGCGAGTCGCAGAAGACGTTGACGGAACCGGAAGCTTCATCTCGGTCGCCAAGCGACTCAGAAAGACCGAGGATCCATCGGGCCCACTAGTCGTTCTGAAAGGAGTCGCCAACAACTCGTCCATCAGGGTAACGAGGCTTTAGCGATACCAGGCGAAATCGATGCACGATGCATGTCGATTCCGCCCACCATGCAAATCGCACCCCTGCATGTCGTAAGTCGCTCCAGGACTCGAAATGGGTCGGCGGGAGTTGGCACTGTTCTCGCATCTCTATTCGCATGAGGAAGTATCTGTACGCTGCACTGTTTGCCCTTGCGGCATTCCCCGGCTTCGAGGAGAGCACCTTTGGTGCGACTGTGGCCCAGAGCATTCCTTGGTGTCACTGAGCTTGTTGGTCGTGGTGCCGTATCTGCTTGTCAGGCGTCGAGCTACGCCCAAATCGAGTCTCTCTGATGCGTTTCCTTCTAACCCGATCTCCAGACTGGAATTAGACAGAGCGGAGCAACAAGGTTCGTGACACCTCCCAAGCATTCGAGTCCCGCGTACCGGCGCCGATCGTAGTGATCCCGTATGCGATAGTCGCATACGTGCACGACGCCAACATCGGATGGGACCACAACAACGGCTCCTACCTGTGCACCTACCACTTCCGCCACTCATCTGCGGGATGGACTCCGGTGCCGGCAACACCGATGGAGGCCGACACTTGGTATAGCGCTGCCGCCACCTTCGACGCATCAACCGGCATCGCAGGTCACTCATAATCAGCGAGCTAAAGCAGTCGGTCACCGACCTCGCCGCGGCCATGAGCACAACGATCAGCTATCTGCGGATTGGCACCGACGGCTCAAGAAGCAACGCGTAGCGACAGGGTGGGTCTTTCACGCTGAAGTGAGTAGGTTTTGGGAGAATGGAGGAACCATGTCGCTGAGCCCGGTTCGCAAAGTATCTCGAGCAACGCCAACCCGTGAGGGTGCGGGCGTCAACCTGCACCGCGGATTCGGCTTTGGCGATACCGATCTCACTGATCCCTTCCTGCTTTTTGACGACTTCCGGGGTGATCGAGAGCAGGACTACATCAAGGGGTTCCCATGGCACCCCCACCGCGGAATCGAGACCGTCACCTACGTACTTGCCGGGACGGTCGCACACGGTGACAGCCTTGGAAACTCGGGCGTGCTCGGCGCCGGATCGATTCAGTGGATGACGGCAGGAAGTGGCATCGTCCATCAAGAGATGCCAGAGGGCGACGATCAGGGAAGGATGCACGGCTTCCAGCTCTGGGCCAATCTCCCCCGCGAGCTCAAGATGAGCGACCCGCGCTACCAGGACGTACCCGGCGCGGAAGTGCAAGTGCGGAGCGAGGACGACGGGACCATTATCCGCGTCCTATGTGGCGAGTACCAGGGCATCACAGGCCCCGTTGACGGCATTGCTGCCGCGCCTCGCTACATGGACATCACAGTGCCCGCCGGAAAGACAAAGAGCTTCAAGATGGATCTTGAGTCCCGAGCGTTCGCCTATATCTTTGAGGGAGACGGATCATTCCGTGGATCGAGCGAGAAGCAAGGTGTCCCCTACGAAGTCGAAGAGGACATCATTGCAATCAAGCCCGTGGAGGTGGACAACCGCTCGCTTGTCATCTTCGACTCAGGGGATGAGGTGCGCGTGACCGCGGGAGACGAGGGACTCAGATTCCTGCTCGTCTCGGGCCGACCTATTCGTGAACCGGTCGCTTGGTATGGCCCCATCGTGATGAACACGCAGCAGGAGTTGCAGACGGCGTTCGAAGAGTTTCAGAACGGCACGTTTATCAAGAAGAGTGGGACCTTCGGATAGACCGACGGGGTCAACTGCAGCGACCCGAGCGCCCTGCGAATGGCACCGTCACGTTCGCATCCAATTCTACCGGCCGGACGCACGAATCATCGCGCCAAGATCATCGGCAGGCATTGCCGAGCCGTAGTAGCTCCCCTGGAGCAGGTCGAAGCCAAGGCGCGCCGCGCTCTTCGCCTCGGCGGCGGTCTCAACCCCCTCGATGAGAACGGTCTTCTTGAGACTCTTCAATGCAGCAACAACGTGGCGCAGGAACTCTGCACCGGGATGCTCGGCATCGTGTTCTGCTGCGATGTTACGGGCGAGCACGTCGGAGCCGGAACGCTGGTGTGACCGTAGCGTCGTCGATTGATTGGCTGCGAGATCCTTTGTGAACGACTTGTCGAGTTTGAGGATGCGTGCCGGCAACGTTCTCAGATTCGCGAGCGAACTCTGCCCGGTACCAAAGTCATCGATCAAGACATCGACCCCCATCCGCTGGAGGCTCCTGATCGTTCGTATCGCGGCCTCCGGGTTTTCCATCGTCTCGCTTTCCGTGATCTCTATCTTGAGCTGACGGGCATCGATCCGAGCGGTCTCGATCGCGTTCCGCACCCCCTCGAGCGTGTGATCTTCCAGGAACTCGCCGGCCGTCATGTTCACGGTTACAAAGAGCTTTCGCACCGACGCCCAGGCGCGGATCTGCTCGCACGCCTCAAAGAGCACATATCTCCCGAGCGACGTCATCAGCCCAGCCTCAGATGCGGCAGGAATGATCTCGCCGGGCATGATAAGCCCCCGCTGAGGATGCTCCCATCGCACAAGCGCCTCCGACCCAACGATGCCGCCTCGCGCGTTCACGATCGGTTGATAGTGAACCCGAAACTGCCGGTCCCTCATCGCAGAGCCAATCTCCGACCCCAGAGCAAGGCGACTCTGAACCGCGCGGTGCAGGCCAGAATCGAAGAAGACATACGGGAGCCGTCTACGCCCGGCATCAGACATGGCGATGTGCGCGTTCTGGACGAGCTCCTCTCGATCGTTTCCGTCCTGAGGGAAGAAGGCGATGCCGATGCAGGCACCGACCGAGAGCGCCGACTCGCCCTGCTGGTAGGGAAGCGTCACCTCGTGATGTATCTGCGTCGCTGTCGCGGAGAGCGCGATTCGGTCGGAAATGTCGGTGATGAGTACGGCGATCTCGTTCCCGGCAAACCGGAACACGTAATCTGCCGATTGAACACATCGCATGATTCGCAGTCCCGTGTTCTCGAGAATGAGGTCGCCCACTCGATAGCCGTGGAGATCGACGATCTGATCGAGGTTGTCGAGCCGAACAAAGAGGATCGCTCGATCACGATCGCCCGCCTGCTCGATCTCCTTCTCCAGGATGATCTCAAGCGACCTACGGTTGAAGAGACCGGTTGTGGGGTCTCTCACCTCATAGGAGGTGAGACGTTCCTCGACCTGGCTCAGTCGCGTGATGTCGTGCGAGAAGACAAGAACGTGACTCGCTCGATCCTTCGGACCGTAAGGGTAGAAGGCGACGTTGATGTGTCGCTCGATCTCACCAAAAACAAACCGATCGATGTAGCTGACCTGCTCGCCGGACAGGCATCGGTCCAGATGCGGCTTGATCGCCGTCCGAAAGCGCTCCTCGCCCCAGACCTGAGCCACTGATCGACCGACGATCTGTTCGCGCCGCTTTCCAATCTGATTGCAGTAGGCATCATTCGCGATCTCATACACATAGTCACGATTGATGAGCGTTATATAGTCATGAGACCGATTGACGATCTCCTCATAGGCATTCACCGGCGAAACTATACCAATTCGGTCGGGCGACCGCCATCACTCCGCTGACTTGCCCGCAGCCCCAAAGAGCGTCAGAATACCGGAATTCATTAAGAGAGGTGACCCATGAAAAAAGCACTCATCATATGGGGGGGCTGGGACGGCCATGAACCGAGCCAGGTCTCAACCATATTCCAGCGACTCCTCACAGAAGCGAACTACGAAGTAGAGGTATCCGATACACTCGCGTCACTCGAAGACGGGGAAAAGCTCAAGGCTCTGGATCTCATCGTGCCGGTCTGGACTATGGGCAAGATCGAAAAGCAACAGGTCGAGGCCGTCAGTGAGGCCGTCGCATCTGGCACAGGTATCGCCGGATGCCACGGTGGTATGTGCGACGCATTCAGAGAGAGCGTGCTCTGGCAGTTCATCACCGGCGGAAACTGGGTCGCCCACCCGGGCGGCGACGGCGTTGAGTACCGCGTCAACGTCGCTAACAATTCAAGCGCCCTTCTCGAAGGAATCAACGACTTCACGGTAAAAAGCGAGCAGTACTACCTGCACGTTGATCCCGCGGTCGAGGTGCTCGCAACAACGCGCTTCCCTTCGGTGACTTGGTATCACTCGTCGAACCGACACGTTGACATGCCGGTCATCTGGACCAAGCGTTGGGGCCACGGTCGAGTATTCTACAACTCGCTCGGACACCACGCCGATATCTTCGACATTCCGGAGGCGCTTGAGACGATGCGACGCGGCCTCCTCTGGGCCGGCGAAGGCAAGGCGATCGCGACAGAAGGCGGCCGCACGGCGAAAGAATTCGCCAGCGACGCGAAGATGTTCTGAGGTGGCTATGAGTAGACTACGAGCTGGGATTATTGGTGTCGGCAATATCAGCGGCATCTACCTCAAAAACCTGACGAGTGTGTTTGCAGATCGCGTCGAACTCTTGGGCTGTGCCGACGTCATACCTGACCGAGCCACAGACGCGGCTCGGGAGTATCAGCTTCCCAAGACGTACGCCGGCCCGGAGGAGATGCTCGCGGACGACGATATTGAGCTTGTCATCAACCTTACCATTCCGAATGCGCACTACTCGGTCTGCAAGGCGGCGATCGAGGCGGGCAAACACGTCTACGTCGAGAAACCTCTCTGCATCGAACTCGACGAGGCGAACGAGCTACTCAAGGCGGCGGCCGCGAAGGGTGTTCGTGTCGGCGGCGCACCGGACACCTTCTTGGGCGCAGGAATTCAAACGTGCCGCAAGCTTATCGAAGAGGGCGAAATCGGAACGCCCGTTGCCGCCACTGCATTCCTCGCGGGGCACGGGCATGAGAGCTGGCACCCGGCGCCGGAGTTCTACTACAAGAAGGGCGGCGGTCCGATGTTTGACATGGGACCCTACTACCTGACCGCGCTCGTCAATCTCGTCGGACCGGTCGCATCGGTCTCCGGTTCAACTCGGATCACATTCCCGGAACGCACGATCACGAGCGAGCCATTGGCGGGAACAGTCATCACCGTGGACGTTCCGACTCACATTGCGGGCACGATCAATTTCGCCAATGGCGCGATCGGAACCATCATTACGAGCTTTGACATCTGGGCCGCGAATCTGCCTCGCATCGAGATCTATGGATCTACCGGGTCGATCAGCGTTCCTGACCCCAACACCTTTGGTGGACCAGTTCGGATACGGCGCTCAGGCGACGACGAATGGACCGAGGTTCCGCTCGCCTTCGGACATGACGAAAACAGCCGAGGTCTCGGCGTCGCCGAACTCGCTGACGCGATCGCGACCGGCCGGGACCACCGAGCGTCAGGGACTCTGACGAACCACGTCCTCGAGATCATGCACGGTTTCCACCTCGCCTCCGATACCGGAACGCGCTACGCGCTTTCCTCAAGAGGCACGCAGCCTGCACTGATGCCGGCAGAGTTCTGACTCAGAGCGCCTGAACAACAAAGTGGCCCCCGTAAGCGATGGTGTAGAGCATCACGATCCGGATGATCGAAACCATCTGGGGCCGCTTGGTCTCGTGACTGAACCCGCGACGGTGCATCAGGACCAAGAGCGCAATCGAAATGAACGCTGCGACCAGGCCAAGAAGAAGTCCACCGACTGCTGCCACCTGGGAGACCTGAGGGTCGCGCAGTAGAAGCACGCCGCGCCATACCACCATCGCGAACGCCCCAACGACGAGCAGGTCGGAGACCAGACTACCCGCCGTTCGGCCAAGAAGGATCGAGAGCGTTCGACGACCGGCCTGCCGATCTCCGTCCATATCGCACGTGTTGTTCACAGTCAGGACTGAGGCGATGATCAGGGTGCTCGGAAGGCTGAAGACCAGATCCGAAGCATCGATACTCCCCACGTGCGCAAGCACGATCACCAGGAACAGAACCGTCCCAAGAAAGCCACCGGCAAAGAGCTCGCCAACCGGCGTCCGCGAGATGGGTAGCGGGCCGCCATTGTAGGCGAAGCCAACCACCATTGAGGCAAACCCCATGGGCAGGAGCCAGAGCGACGTCTGAAGGGCAAGGACAAAGCCTGACAGCACTGCGATCGCATAGAGCACGAGCGAGACGATCAATGCCGAGGCCGGAGCAACCCCCTCATGAACAAGCACCTTCTCCGGCTCCATGGTGATTCCCTGAACGTCGACTCCACGAGCAAAATCGTAGAATGAGTTAAACGCTGTTGTGCCCATGTCCACGGCCAGAACGGCAATGGCGAGGATGATCGCGGCGGAAAGGTCGAAGCCGCCGGTGTCAGCAATCACGTAGAGCGTTGCCAGAATGTAGGTGGAGACGCTGATCACCTTGGTGCGTATCTCTAC
>JANQQY010000181.1 GCA_028284845.1 Spirochaetales bacterium | reverse complement strand
CGCGTCGATCAAATTCGGATTCCGGTACGTTTACGACAACGGGCGTCTCGTTGATGTTCAAGACGATCGCAGCCAACTCTCGTTCTGCAAGCTCGACTCTGTCAACGCGGATGGTCGTCCCACGGCTACGGCCTATGGAAACGGTGCCGCAGATGTGATCGGATACGATTCATTTACCGGCCGGTTGAGTCTGCGCGAGACTTACTTGCCCGGGAGTGCGCACCCATACCAGCGAATTGAGGTTCATGAGTACAACGCTTTTGGTGACGTCAGAGAATTGACGCAGCGTCGCGTGCACTTGGACGGAACGTCAGAGGACGAAAGAAGGGTCTACACCCACGACACGCTTCATCGGCTGACCGACATCGTCAAGCAATCGAACGGTGGTTCCCTGTACCATGCGGAGTATGGCCACCTCGGGAGGATGGAGCTCTCTCACTCGAAAGGGGACTACAAATATGAGGGGCGCTCGTTCTCCGTGACGTCGACGGACGAAGGTGCCTACGGCTACGATCTCAATGGCCGCCAGACATCCGGACCGAATCGAGTCCTGACCTACAACCCGTTGGGGCGCGTCCAACTCATTGAGACCGTCCACGGTGACTACGAACAGTTCGAGTACGGTCTTGGTAGTGCTTGGTTCATTCGACGCTCGAACACCGGAACGTCTGTCCGGGTTCCGTTCTTCAAGAGCACCGGGTTTGACGCCGAAACAGCGATTCACGAGTATCGAATACCGGGGATTGACGAAGAGCGCTGCGCAACGGTCACGGTGCAGAAAGACTCAGGCGTTTGGGTCGAGGAGACCGTCTTCACGCACCGAGATCATTTGGGTTCGGTCACGTTGCTCAGCGATGAGGTTGGCGAGTGGCGGGAGCAGATCGAGTACGGACCCTTCGGCGACATCTGGCACCACGCAGTCCGAGGGCAGACGAACAACGACGAGTTCTTCTCGGGCGGTATCAAAGCGTTGGGAAGTCTCCTCGAAATGGGCGACCGTTTCTACGACCCGGGGCTCGCTCAATTCACTGCGCCCGATCGCGTGCTTCTTGAGCCTCAGTGGTCGCAGCGGGTCAACCCGTACAGTTGGTCGATGAACTCCCCGATGCGATGGCGAGATCCCACAGGATTGACCGCCGAGGATGACGCCGGAAACCAGGCGACCGCGGATGACTCACCAGAAGACGGCGGAGACGGGGAGGACACTGCCGAAGACGGCGATAGCGAAGCGACAGAAGAGGTAGAAAGCTCATCCGAGTCTCGTGAGTCGCATAGTCCAAACAACGCGGTCGCGACGATTACCTGGTGCACGGGCGAACCCGATCAATGCGAGTCCGCAGAGGATCGACCATGGCATGAGAGCGCCTGGGAGACGGCCGCGGAAGCTGCGGAGGCTGTCTGGTCGTATGTTGACTGGGGCGCCACCGTACTTGCAGAGAACAATATCGACCCAATCGAAATGGGTAACAGCGCGGGGTTCGGCTGCTTCACTGCTGGGACGATGGTCCTAACCCAGTTTGGGCCCAAACCGATCGAGGAAGTGAAGCTGGGCGAGCTGGTCTGGTGCGCGCGACCAGTTGATGGTGCTGTTGAGTGGTCCTTCTGCGATGTTCATTCGCTGATCTCGTACGAGCATGTCGGTGAGATCGCGGAGATTCGCATAGGCGACGAGGATTTTGTCGCGACGGCGAACCATCCTTTCTGGGTCATTTCGAGGGGAGAGGAAAACCCAAAACCGTCTTCGATGGCTCTTGGAGTCGGTTCCTGGGTGCAAGCTTCGCTGCTTCGCCCTGGCGATCGGGTAAGTCTCGTCGATGGAAAGGCGTCGCAGATTGATTTCGTTGCTCTACGTTCGGGCCGCGTACCGGTATTCAACCTTTCGGTAGCGAGCTTCGAGACGTTTGCCATCGGCGACCAAGGCGTGCTTGTGCACAACAGCACGCTCAGGGGAAGGGCGAAGGTTCGGGTCCCACGTCCGGGGCCGAAGGTCCCTCTGCCAAAGATGAAGAGCTCCCCGTTCGGCTCAAAGGTGGCGGATGCTATACCCACCAAAGGCGTGCCTAAGAATTGGAGCAAGAGCCAGATTCGCGATGCCATTACGGACTATCGGACTAGCATAAGATCACGAAGAGCCGAGCTAGACGCATTTGATGCCGTGGGGGGCGGTTCAGCTACACAACGGCTTGCTCATACCAGGAGAATCACACAAGAAGAGGCCTTCCTTCGTTCGCTCGAAAAGGCACTAGGAGATTAGATTGATAGACGAAGAAATCCGAGAAATCATCGGCGACGAGTCTGATGACGGTACCCGGCTTAACCAGCTGGTGGACGATTTTCGCGAAGGCCGAGACCCAGAAGAGCTGGTCGAGCTCTTGGATTCATCCAATATCGAACTCGTTTCTCTTGGTTCATGGATTCTGAGCGAACTCAGCGTCGAGCGATACCGGAAGCACTCCGTGTTGTCGAGGCTTCAGTCGCTGGTGAGACACAAGGCGCCGTCCGTAAGGCTATCGGCCTTTGGCGCTCTGTTCCCAGCGTTGTCTGCAAATGATGACGAATCAGTAGGTCTGCTACGGGAGTTACTGAGAGATCCGAATGACGGTGTGAGGAAGGCTGCTGAGTCGGCCGCCGAACAGCTCGGTCTGAACGGATGACAGCTGCTGGTCAGGGATCAATTCGGTCGCGGAAATGGCGACCTCGAATCTCAGAACGTCAAAATCGCTCGAATGGACCAGCCTAGGTACAGGTGCTCCTCGTCTTTGAAGCGGAAGCCGACTTGGTCGACCGAGGGCTGGCCTTTGGTCGAGCAGATGTCTGAGTCCTCAAACCCGCAGAAGTAGGGGTTGAGGTCGTCGTTGGTGCCGGGGAGCACCTGGCCGTCTCCGTCTCGGTCATCCCCCACGTCCTCGGACGTGAGGAAGTGCTCGGTCACGAAGCCCACGTGCAGGAGCGCCTGGATCTTGATGAACTCCGCCGCCTGCACGTAGACGCCGAGGCGACCGAGGAAGCGGGCGTGTTGCTCCTCGAAGGTCAGCTCCTGGAGGGGGTTGGTGAGGAGGCTGTAGTTGCGGCCATCGGTGAAGAGCGAGCTCTCAAAGCCGAGGTCGACGGCGACCTTTCGCTGGGCGCGGAGGTCCTCCAGCGGGACGATCTCGACGCCGATCTTGGCGTGGACCTCCTGGGAGGGGCGCCGTCCGAACGGATTGTCCCGCGTCTCGACCAGCTCCGGGAGGGCTAAGCCGTCCTGCGGGATCGGCAAGGTGTAGGCGAGTGAAAAGTAGGGGTCGAAGTACCCGCGGCGATTC
>JANQQY010000472.1 GCA_028284845.1 Spirochaetales bacterium | reverse complement strand
GCGCCGGACGCGGGAGAGATCCTCGTGGGCGGAGTGGCTCTGCGCGCACGCCGCTCCGAAGGGCTTCCAATCGGCTACATGCCGAAGGACGAGACCTACCTTGAGGGGCTTTCGGTATCCGAAAACATAGCTGTGTCAATGATGGCTCTCTGCAAGCATAGACCGGTCCGCGCTGTTCGATCGTCTCGAATCGAGCGGCTGGCGGAGCTTCTGGACCTGCGGGAGTTCTTGCGCGCCGACCCAACGAACCTACCAATCGGAGTCAGGCGTAGGACGAGTCTTGCATGTGCCATCGTCCACGAGCCCCAGATTTTGATCGCGGATGATCCGTTGAACGGGGTCGATGCTCAAACTGCGGCTTTGATGGAGCGAACCATGCGGCTCCATGTGCAATCCGGCAACACGCTGCTCTTCTCTTGCTCCCGGGAGGAGGAGATCGAGCGGTTAGCAGACACTATCTGTATCCTACAGAACGGTGAGATCGTGGTGCAGGGGACCCTCGACGATCTTCAACGTGCCCATTCAAAGCAGGAGCAGATTTCGGTCCGCGTTCAGAGCGGGGCTGCGGCGCTTGCCAAGCGCGTGCGAGAGATGGCGGGTGTGCGATCAGTAGCAGTGGACGGGCAGACGATCGTGGCTGATGCCGAACGAGACGGCGTCCGTCTGACGCGATTGGCAGAGCACATCCAGGCGCTCGGTTTGGAACTTCTGGAGATCAGAATCCGAAAGCCGGGCGTTCGCGAGATCTACGAGACTCTTGAGCGGCAACCAAAATGAGAGGGGACATCCGGTCGATCTGGTTCGGAACGCGTGTGGTGTTTCACGCGCTTCTTAGGGACCGTAGCAACCTGTTTCAGTCGCTTCTTCAGCCAACGCTCCTTGCAACGATTCTGTCGCTCACTCTCGCCGACGCCTTTCAAGCGATGCCGACCGCGTCACTCGTCCCGCTAAGATCCACCTACCTCAGCGCATCCGCATCGTCGTTCTACGGTGCAATGCTGATGACGATGACCATTCTGTTTTCGAGTCAGTATGGGACCTATTGCGAAGAGAGCCTCCTCAAACGACTCTCATCACGGGGTGTGTCACACCGCGCTTCATTCCGATTCGCGGTATCGGCACTGCTCGGGCACACCTTATTTGTGTTTACGGCCATCGTTATGTTCGCCGCCTTCACCGGCGCGATCCTTGGGAGCGATTGGCCATGGCTCGATGCAGGGTTCTGGGCATCTGTTCTGATGCTTGTCGCACTCTCGGTTCTGACGGGTCAGATCCTCGTTCTGTTGATCAGGAATAGAGAGGTAGCCGACCTCCTTATCTCGACTCTCGTGTTTGGCTCCGCGGCGGTTGCGGGGGGCTTCTTTCCCTACCCTGAATCCGCGCGCGCATGGGCTGTTGCTCCGTACACTCCTTTCGCCCGTCTGCTTAGTCAAACGCTACGACACATGGCCGGCGTTGAACGGATCGGACCAAACCATCTCCTACGGCTCTTTGCAGTGCTTCTTGTGGCGCTTGGGATCTACGCTCTGGGGATGGTTTGGCGAGAGCGCCGACCGGCAACTCGTCACCTGAGCGGCAGCGGGGTGCGACGCGTACGACTTGACGGTGTCTGCGGGGTCGCACTGATCCTCCTTCCCTCCCTCCTCTGGTTCTTCGGACCAACGGACACTGCTCTTGTGAACGGCATCTCATTTCTTTTTCCCTACGGCGGCATCGCGACGGTACTCATGCTCTTGCTGGGCGCGGCGCTCGCCGCCCGAACGGTCAAGCGATCGCATATCGTTTTAGCCTCTGGGCGCGTCTACCGGACGCACTGGTTACATTCGGCCGGTTGGATGGCGATCGTTCTCCTCCTTTCGACGTTCGCCGTTTGGATCCACTGGCGTCTTACCTTTCAGGTTCTCGCGCTGTCCGCCTTGCTGCTGTTCACAATAGGCACGTGGTCGTTGGCCCTCTGTACTCAGATCGCGCGATGGTCGAAGGATTCGCTTGTCTACTGGGTGATCGCCGGCGCACTGGTAGCAGCGGTCGCCCTCTTGGGCGCAAGCCTGTGGAGTCTGAATACACTGGAGCCCGTCGCTCGGAGTCTGGCGCTCGCCCTGCCGAACGGACTCCTGTTGAACCGTCCAACCATGAGATCGTTCGTCATAATCTGGGTACAGGTTGTCGCACTGCTTCTCCTTCCGTCACCTGGTCTGAGACGCGCACGTACGCGGATCCGTATTGGCGATCGAGGCACGACAGAAGGGAACCGCACGGAGGGGTCTGAACAGCAGCCTGACGAACAGACAACCGTTGAGTACTCGGACGTTCGGAACGCGCTTGTCCTGCATGAACGGGCCAGAGTCCTTCGAACGATTCACGATACCCTGGGCCACTCCATTACCGGCGCGCTCTGGCAGATACGATCAGCAAAGGGCCTTGTTGCCGATACCGCAGCACGGGCAATCCTTGAACGAGCGGAACACGGCCTGGAGCAAGGACTCTCAAGCATCCGGGAGTATCTGCGAGATTCAGAACCGCGAAGGAGAGGTGGTTGGGCAGATGTGCACCGTATGATCAACGAGTACGCTGAATGCCCCATCGATCTTAATGTTGAGGGTAGGACTCACGCGTTCGAGCCGGCAGCGGTGAACGCTTTCTGTCAGACGATTGGAGAGCTCCTCACAAACGCGTCGCGATATGGTGATCCGGTGTCGATCAACATTCGGCTCTGTGAAGGCACTACTCACTACACCCTCTGCTACACTGAGCAGGGAAACGGATGGGGAAGCTCAGGTCCAAAGTTGGGTTTTGGACTCTCGGGAATACAAAGGCTCTATGAGGAGATGGGCGGAGAGATACTCTTTGGCACCCCTCAGAGCACGAGCGGTGTGGAAGTCGTTGGGAGAATCCCCAAGGAAGAAACAGGGAACCGATCGTTCGGAGCGAGAGAGCACAAGTGATGGATGGGGTTGCAATCAACGTATTCATCGCAGACGACGACACAATGGTCTTGGACGGTCTCGCGATGGTGTTGGAGCAGTCCGGTGAATTCCGAGTGGGGCACAAGGCGCGAAACGCGAGGGCCCTCCTTCGAGCATTGGAAGGCGCCCAACCCGACGTCGTCCTGCTCGACATTCGTATGCCGGAAGAGAACGGTCTTGAGTGCTGCCGCGAAATCAAGCTTCGCTGGCCCAACCTTCCCGTCTTGATGCTCTCCACCTTCCATGACGACGAGTACCTCAAGGACGCGCTCCGTTACGGCGCCCATGGCTACCTCCTGAAACACCAGACGCCGGAGGCTCTGATGCTCGCCATTCGCAGCGCGGTGAACGGCACGTTCAGCTTCGAGCCCGGTGTTGCGAGGTCGCTGGCCGTGGACGCAGCCCAGGAGAAGGAACAGACGTTTCACGGGTTGACCGAGCGTGAGCAAGCGGTGCTTCGGTTGGTCGCTGAGGGCAGGTCAAACCGCGAGATCTCGGATCAGCTCTTTCTGAGTGAGGGAACGGTGAGGAACTA
This sequence comes from Spirochaetales bacterium, assembly GCA_028284845.1. Taxonomy (GTDB): domain Bacteria; phylum Spirochaetota; class Spirochaetia; order DSM-27196; family SLST01; genus SLST01. The sequence goes on along the minus strand of JANQQY010000472.1, from coordinate 5,685 downwards.
TGTCTCAACGCTGCTCCAGTTCGCCGGCGTTCGAGATCGAACACAATTGGTAATCTGGTACTTCCAGAACGGAAAACCAGGTGCGGGAGTATAGACGCCGCATCACCCCGTGCGCCTCACACCTCGTAGCCGCGCGGGGTGACCATCCAACCGGATGCGTAGAAGGTGGTGGAGTTTCCAACGATGACTGTGGAGCTCATTCCCACACGATCAATATGGTCGCCAAGAGTTCCAAGCGTGCAGTGAAACACCTCGCACTCCTCGCGATAGGCTGATGTCACGACACCTACAGGCGTTTCAGGAGCCCGATGCTGAAGGAGGATCTGCCGTGCCTCCTCCAGTTGGGTGGTCCTGGTTCGGCTCTTCGGATTGTAGATCGCTACTGCGAAGTCTCCAGCGCCGGCAAGAGCAAGACGCTTCTTGATCACCTCCCAATCGGTGAGGAGATCACTCAACGAGATTACCACGTGATCGTGCATCAGCGGTGCACCAAGAAGCGAGGCGGCCGCATTCGCCGCTGTCACGCCCGGTACGATTCGAGTCTCCGGCCAGACGCCGCCGGCCGCGGGCAGTAGCTCGAGCACGAGACCGGCAAGGGCGTAGACTCCGGGATCTCCACTGCTCACCACTACGACTGCCCTCCCGCCGCGCGCCGCATCCACCGCATGCTGAGCACGCTCCTTCTCGTGTCGCATTCCACTCGAGAACTGATCCTTTGAACCAACAAGATCTGAAATGAGCTGCAAGTAGCGCTTGTAGCCAACAACGAGGTCGGCAGAGGTGATCGCCTCTCGCGCCGCGGGAGTCAGAAGCGTGGGTGAGCCGGGGCCTATCCCAACGACGGTGAGAGAGCCCGATCGGGTGGCGGAGGGATCTACCATTGGTGCGCCCGATCGCTCATGTTGATCAGGAGTCACGGGTGTTGGATCGGCAGAGTCCTCACGTGCGATCGCGACCGTGCAGCGACCGATCGTCACTCTGCGAAGAACCAGTGAGCTCCGCCTTCCGACTAAGAGCGCACACGGTTCCGCGACGGCGCGAACCCCTATATTTCTCATTGCAGCATCGGAGTGATCATAGGGTCCATCAAACTCGTTGATGCGCCGGTGGTCCACGAACTGAAGTGGAATGCCCAACTCCTCAAGGCCCCGGACGAGGCCTTCTTCATCGCGCTTTGCTTGGACCGTTGCGGCACACCGGATCTGATCTGCTGAGAGGTTCGCGGAGGCCACTGCCTCCTGGATCGCTTCCTTCGCCTCGTCAGCGGAGATGCCACGTCGGCACCCAATCCCAATCACATGACGGCGATTGGTCTCGGTGCCCGTTGTGATAACCGGCACCGCGTCAATGATGCTCGACACTCGCCAAGCGAGCGAGTTTGCTCCGCCCTCGTGACCGGAGAGCAGACTGATCGAGAATCGCCCGGCATCGTCCACGACAACCACCGCTGGGTCGCGATACTTGGACTCAATGAGCGGCGCAATCGTCCGGACAACGATGCCGCTCGCCATGACGAACACGAGTCCTTCGTAGCGCTCCCATAGGTTCTCAGCGAGCTGGGCAAGCTCGCCTTTGCCCTGGTTTCTGTAGATATCGGCATTGAGGGATTCGGCGATCCTCTGTGGGAGAGCCTCATCCGCATTCTGCAGGACAATGACGGCCGTCTTCACTTCGCGCTCCGGTAACCGTGAGAAAAGCTTGAGTCGTAGAGCTTGGATGGCTCGTACTCTCCGCTCGCGGAGGCGAGCGCCTTCCCAACGAGGATGATGGCCTGCCTGGTGATTCCCGCCTCCGCGACCCTCTCCGCGATTGTGTCGATCGTTCCACGAACAACTGTCTCTTCAGGCCAGCTGGCTCGGTAGACAACGCACACCGGAGCGTCAGCCCCGTACCTTGTCCGCAGTGCCTCCGCCACCTCTGAGATCCGACTCACGGAGAGAAGCAGGGCGAGCGAGCCACCGTGCGCCGAAATGGTCTGGAGGTCCTCGCCCTCCGGCACGGGAGTACGGCCGGCGATGCGGCCGATGGTGAGCGTCTGTGTAACGCCAGGCAGGGTTAACTCTCGACCGGCCGCCGCGGCGGAGGCGAACACGGAGCTAACACCCGGCACAATCTCCCAGGGAATCGAGTGCTCAACGCAGAAGTCGATTTGCTCCTGGATGGCGCCATAGATCGCGGGATCTCCAGTATGGAGGCGGGCGATGACACCCTTCTGATCGGCCTTGCTCTTGTAAATCGATGTGACCTCACCTAGGTCAAGCGCGCTCGAGTCGTGCACCTCAGCATCTGACCGCACCCAGCCGAGCATCTCAGTACTGACCAGAGAGCCGGCATAGATCACGATGTCAGCGCTCTCTAGGATCGTCCGGCCGCGAACGGTAATGAGATCAGGAGCGCCCGGGCCGGCTCCAATAAACCAGACGTTCATTGGGCATCGCTCGTTCTGATGATGATGGTAGACATATACGGTCCCTTGCCTGCATCCAGATCGGGAAATCCGACCTGAACGTGTTGGGCGGCAACACCAACGTTCGAGGCGAAGTAGCTGCATCCTGCAAGTCCACGCTCTTCGAGAAAGCCGATGACGCTCTCAAGACGTCGGCCAACCTTGTACAGCACAAGAGTGTCCATCGACTCAAGCAGAGGCACGAGATCTTCGATGCGATTGGGCGTGGGAACAAGGGCGATGGATTCATCGCCAATGACGAGGGGAATCTCGAGCGCGGCGGCCGCCGCACTCATCGTCGTTACCCCCGGCACTGTTGGCGTTTGAATGTCGGAGGTTCTCCGTGCGAGAGCACGGACAAGGTAGGTCCACGTGCTGTAAACAGAGGCATCACCAAGCGTGACAAAAGAGGCCGTCGCTCCGTCAGCGAGCGAGACGTCGATGTACTCGGCATTCGCCTTCCACGCCTCCTCACGGACGGAGTCTTCCATGGACATGGGGAACACCATCGGCTCGAGCTTCGACTCATCGATCCCCAGGCCGAGGAGGATGTCCGCGGCGCGCGAACGAGAGGCGATCGCCCCGGTTGGGGTGTAGATCACGCTCGACTCGTCAAGGAGCCGCCTGCCCTTAAGCGTCAACAGTTCGGGCTCGCCGGGACCAAGCCCGACACCATAGAGTGTTCTCATTTCATTGCCTCCACAACGACGATTGAAAGTGATTGATGCTCTCCGGTGACGGGGTCGCGAAACGGCCCGCTCACCCGCTCATCCGGCAGGGTCAGATTCTCACACACGTGGTACTGCCTCGAGCCCGCCCCGTTGGTCGATAGATACTCGGTGACTCGTGCGGGGCTATTACTCTTGTCCGTTAGGATAAAGAGCGGTGCCCCGGTAGTGAGAGATCGATCGAGATCTGAGAGTTCGCGCCCGTGAACACTCGCGATGATTGCGTCCTCGAGCGAGATTCCGAGGCGACAGGCCGCTACATGGATGCTCGAAACACCGGGATAGATTGCAAGGTCGCTCCGGGAGAAGTGACGTTGCAGCACGCGGAGGTAGCTGTAGAGGGCGGGATCTCCAGAGACAAGAACGCCGGTTCGACCTTGGGACCGTGCCTCTGCGATCGCGGCGATCATGCCGTCGGACGCGCCGGTAAGTTCTCGCCTCTCCGCCCCGCTTGACTCGAAGAGGTCGAGGTGCCGCTGTGCCCCAAAGAGGATCTCACACTCGAGGGCTGCATCTCGCGATACGGGAAGGAGATACTCTTCGCTTCCCGGACCCATTCCGATCACCCGAATCGGTTCCAATCGATATCTCCTTCGGCGTTTGGCCATGTGGCAAGCGGTTCAGCATCAAGCGAGAGGACAACACAGCCGACCTCGACCCTCTCCTTCATGCGAAGGCGCATCCGCGCGCACACACGTTGAGCGAGAAGCGAGAACGCCTCCTCGAAGCCCGCCTCACGAATCATGACGACCGCTTCCTCGGCGAGTTTGAGGTCGAGGATCTCCCTGGTCAGCTCCACGGGAGCACCGGCGGCGGCGACGAGGGCGGCGAGCGTCTCAAGTCGCGCGTCGGCATACTTGCTATGCGTGTCAAAGACGCCGGCTGCCACCTTCGCGAGCTTGGAGAGGTGACCCACAAAGGAGACCGACTCCGCCCCGGCCTTGAGACATGAATCAAGGGTCGCTCCAACATGATCGCCACAGGTGACGACCGACTCCTCGGTCACACCGATGCGTTCGAACAGGTAACGCTCCCCAACGTAGCCAGGGGTAACGATAAAATGAGTTCTCCCAGAGGCTGCATACCCCTTCACCAGTGCCTCGATCGAGCGTCGGAAGGCATCCGAATCCCGCGGCTCAACGACACCTGCCGTTCCAATGATCGAGATGCCGCCTTCGATCCCGAGCCTTGGGTTCCAGGTCTGCTCTGCAATCTCCTCTCCCTTGGGAACTGAGATCTCCACCTCGAACCCATGGGGCGCAGCCGCGGACTCTTCGCCCTTCTCAAGCAGACTCTCAGCAGCGTCCTGAACGGCGAGCCGAATCATCCGAAGCGGGACCGGATTGATGGCAGGTCGCCCCGGAGGGACCGGAAGCCCATCACGTGTCACTCGTCCCACGCCCTTCCCGCCTTCGATTGCAACCCCAACCTCCTCTCTGCGTCGCACATGCGCCACGATCTCCGCCTCGTGAGTGACGTCGTTGTCGTCGCCGGCATCCTTTTGTACCGCCGCGTACCCGGCGTCACCCTCGATGCCGGCGCGGAGAACAGGGACCTCGAGGACTCGGTTCGAGTAGGGTCGCTTGCTCGAGGGGAGGCGTATCTCGACCGACTCCGGGACCGAACCACTGAGGAGCGAGAGAGTCGCGGCTTTCGCGGCCGCGGCGGCACAGGTCCCGGTGGTGATGCCGCGCTGCTTCCCGGAGACTTTGCCCAGCGCGGTCCGATAGCTCGGGGCACCCGCTTCTGCGGCAAGAACCCCGATTCCGTTCACGATGGTCGCTGCGATCGTGGAGCCGCCGCGTTCGCTGAGAACGGTGATGTGTGGAACGTCGGTCCGATGAAGGATCTCTTTGCTCTCAAGCGCCCTCACAAACCCGACAGGCACCCCAATCACGACCGCAGGACGGGCGATGCCTTCCTCGATCATTTCGATCAACTCGAGGAGCGCTGTGGGAGCATTGCCAATCGCCACGATCGCGCCGTTCAGCCGCTCTCCGGCAAATCGCATCGCGACCGCACTCCGCGTCGTCTCCTCGCGTTTCGCCCGACGAATCACATCTGTCTCGTTCAGGAAACAGTGGACCCCGCCGCCAAACGCCTCGATTGGCTTTTCCCGGATGCCGGTACGGACGGTCTCAACGTCTGTGATCACATCGCATCCGCCGCGGAGCGCTTCAACGGCGGCATCGACCGCACCATCGGAGAAGGTAAAGGTCGTTCCGAACTCCACGTCGCCAGTCGTATGTGCAATTCGGATGATCAGGGAGCGCTCGGCTTCGGTGACGTCGAGCGGCCCAAGGCGACCCTCAATGATCTCGAAGCTGTTCTCTGTAATTGCGTTTGGTTTTGGGTGCTGCATGAATCTCCTACCTGGTGGAAGCGAATCGTCTGGCGGCACGAACAAGCCCGTGAGCGATCTCCCGGGCGCCGCCAAAGTGGACGTGCAGATACGACGCAACGCAGTTGTGGCGGATGTACCCATCCGACTGAGAGGACCTGCCCGGTTTC
>JANQQY010000467.1 GCA_028284845.1 Spirochaetales bacterium | reverse complement strand
ATACGGTTGAGCGAAGCCGAGGAATCGATGCGCGCTCGCCGAACGACCTGACTACTGATCGTTCGCTCGGCCCGGCAGTCTTGGAAGCGTTCCAATGGGCGCTGCAGACTTGGCCGCCTGAACGTTCTCCGCCTGAATCGCGTCGTAGACTTCCTGTCGGTAGACTTTGACGTGGCGGGGGGCAGAGATCCCAAGTTTGATCTGGTCGCCTTTAATCTCGACCACAGAGACTTGAATGTCGTCTCCAATGACGATCTTCTCGTTGAGTCTTCGTGCGAGGATGAGCATCTATCTGCTCCCGGCCTGAGCGAGCTCTTCGAGAATCAGATGTTTGGTCTTCCATCGCTGGTCGAGGGAGACCGACTGCCTACCGAGTTGAGCGACTCGATTAATGACAACCGGACCTTGCAGATTAGCGCTGATCTTACTCTCGTCTTCCGGAATCGTGACGATCGCAAACACCAGTAGATCTTCGTCCTCTTCGTAATCGAGCGAGGTCAGATCTTCCTCAGGTACGTTGAGCTGGTAGTCGGGACGCAGGTCATACGGGTTGAGCATGATAAAGGCGATCTCCGCATTATCAAGGCTCTGAAGCCAGTAGAATCCGGGCTGAACAGCATCAAGGAGTGCGTACCTGTGGAGCTCCTCGAATCCAAAGAGCCCGACCGGAAAGGTGATCAACTGCCTGTCCGAAATCTCGACCGGGCCGAATCCCCTACTCTCTATCCTCATCTGTGCTCTACCTCAGGAAATCGAGAAGTGTCGGCTGGATGACACGAGCCGCCGCACCGAGTGCCGCGCGATGTGTGTACTCGAGCATCCGGAGCTCCGTGATCGCCTCCGCGAGATCGATATCGACCTCATTCGAATAGCGCTCGGTGATTTCCGGAATCGTGTTCTCCGTCCTCGTATAGGCGAGCTGCAATCGTTCGTCATAGGAACCGAGCGTACCCAGGCGACCAAGTACGTTCTCCAAGGCGCTGTCAATTCCTCCCAGCGCCCGACCGCCAATATCGATGGTGTCACCACTCGCCAGTTGGTCCCGAAGGCTTATCAGCATATCGAACATTGATCCGCCAAAGGCGCGTGCCGATGAGTCGATGTTGTGCGGAGGAGCACTTCCACGATCGTCCAAAATGCCAAGGTCTTGGAGGACACTCTCACCCTCGACGTCCTCGAGCCAGATCTGATGCGGCGAAGTACTCTCCAAGACCAGCGAGCTCTGGATGGGGTCGAGCCGGGCCCGTACGGGCGCTCCGGATTCGTTGATCTTCGCAATTACCGCGTAGATATTGTCGCCCTGCCGAAGCGCAACCTCATTCCCATCCACCGAGATAGTCGAATCAGCTTGAACCACATATGAGTTCGCATCGGTGGTGCTGAAGAGCTGCTGGTTTTCGGCCCAGAAGACCTTGTTCCCGGCGAAGTTGAGAGGGATGAAGCTTCCGTCCGCGATCTCCGTACGGTTCTCCGCGATGGTCCCAAGGTAGAGGACTTCTGAAATGACCGGCTCGTCGAATCCCTCGACACGACCGTCGAGCGCGCGAAAAGGGCTCGTGAGTGTGCGGTCACCGCTGAAGAGCATTGCGCCGTCTGCACCTTTCGCATTCGCCGATTGCACGAGCTGATTGAGAAGCTGGTTCACTTCCTTCGCCATGGCGAGCGTGTCTTCCTGCGTGTACGATCCCTGAGCACCCTGAAGCGCCAGCTCTCGTGCACGCTGCAGGAGATCAACGGCCTCGCGCATGTACACTTCGCTTTCGCGGTGCCTGAGCTGCGCCATCTCGATGTTCTCGGAAAAGCGTTCAAGTCGATTGATATAACTGTCATGCCGTGTCGCATGCGCCGCCGCTGCCGGGTCGTCTCGGAGTTCTTGGAGTCGATTCTGACTCGCGATCTGATTCTGAACTCGATTCAACTGCGATTCACGAAGCCGCGCATAGTACTGCATGTCATCGTTTGACATGTTGGTGCTGATACGTTGCATCTACTACGCTCCCATCCTGTTGATAATGGTCTCGATCATCTGGTCGACCTCACTGATGAACCTCGCGGCCGCCGCATAGCCGTGCTGGAACTTGATCATCTGTGCGATCTCTTCGTCGATGTTGACCCCGCTGATGCTCTGTCGCGTATCTCGAAGGTCTTTCATGATCGCCCGTTGGGTCATGAGGGCGAGGTCGGCCTCTTCGCCTTTGAGTGCGACACCGGCGACTGTGTCGGCGAAGTAGTCGTCGAAACTCCGAATCTGTCCAACCTGGACCGGCTGATTCCGGATTGCGGCGATCTGAAGTGCGGCGCTGCCGTCACCGGGGTTTCCGGGGCGCCCCGCCGTCCCAAGACTCGCGGCCACGCTGGCGGGCTGGCTGAGCAGTTCCTCGTTGACCGCGATCCACCCCGCCGGGTGCGTCAACGGCGCAATGGTGTATTGGAGTCCGTCCGCCCGAAGACCTATGACGGAGTCGGCCTGGTCAAAGGAGAAGGCACCGGCGGGGCCACTCTCCTGAAGTATGCCGGCGTAGCCGGCGAGAAACTGCCCGCTGTCCTCCATGTACCGAATGACAAAGTCCGGATCATCGATATCTGAGGCTGGGGTTCCCTTGAGCGTTAGTCGACCGTTGTTGTCGAGACGGGCGACGACCTCGCTCGGCGAGAAATTGATGCGATTGACGATGTCCGCAACGGTATCCGTTGCGAAGTAGTCGATCGTCACAAGGCCGGAGGGTCCCGAGAGCGTCATCGTGCCGGAAAGCCCGACCTGCTGTTCCGGATCGAGTCGATTCGCGCCGGTAACACGAAAGACGTAGGTCGAGTCGAACTCGCCATCGCCGTTCCGATCGTAGTTTCCCAGCGCATTGTTCACAAACGGGTACTCAACGAAGAAGTCGAGTCCGGTGTTTCCGTCAAGTCCGTAGCCTTCACGATGGACCTCGTTCACAAGGTCGGAGAAGTTGATGGTCATGTTGTCGAGGCCCTGGATCTCACCCCGAACGTCTACGTCGCGGAGTTCAAGCAGCGCGGCGAGGCGCCCATCGGAGAACTCGGTTCGCTCTCCGCCCTCTTCCCACACGACGGATGCGAACCCCTCGTTTGCGGGATCGGCGACGGCCGCGATTCTGCCCGCAACGGTACCCTGCACGAGCTGATATCCGTCGGTGTGGATGTTGTACTCGTCCGGATCACTCCCGTTGATGGTGATGTTGACGAGTTGAGAGAGCTCTTCAACGCGGAGGTCGCGCTGATCAAGCCAGTCGTTCGGATTGTCGCCGGCCGCCTGAGACTTGAGGATCTCCTCGTTCAGGGCGGCGATCTCCGTGGTGAGCGTATTGACCTGGTCGACAGCGATGCGGATCTCGTCTTCCAGCATCGAGCGAATCTGCTCGAGATTCTGGTAGCGGAGCTGGATCCCCTCGACGAGCGCCTGACCACGGGTCAGGACCTGCTGGCGCGCCGACATCTGCTCGGGAAAAGCCGAAAGTTCCTGCCATGAGTCCCAGAATCGATCCATGAGATTTCGAACCGATGTGTCCGCCGGCTCGTTGTAGATCTGCTCGAGCATTCGCGTGTAGGTGTCGCGACTCTCCCAGTAGCCCTCACCGCTGGCCTGGTCGACAATCCGACCCTCCAGGAGCATGTCGCGTACACGCTCGACACGAGCGATATCGACGCCTTGCCCTATCTGTCCCGGCGTCTCAGCGCGATTGAGTTGCGGCCGGTAGAGAGGATCGGTGGAATTGAAGTGGACACGCTGTCTGCTGTACCCCTCAACAGAGGCGTTGGAGAGATTGTGTCCAACGGTATGGAGACCACGGTTCTGCGCAAACAGGCTGCGCTTCCCCAGTTCAATGCCTGAAAAGGTCGAATTCATATCGCCCCCTACAGATGTCGATCGAGCACCATCGCCCGCTGATCAGCGGGTGCTCGTTCGCCCCGCTTTGAGTAGAGTGTCCCCCGCTGATCGGGGAAGACCTCGCCGAGTATCTCGTTTGTTGTACGGACGCTTCCGCGCACATAGGCGTCAAAGCCTCGTGTGACACTGGTAATCCGGAGCGCGGCAACCTGAAGACCACGATAGAGCGTGTTTATTTCTGCGCGTTGCTCTGGATCGGCTTGAGCAATGAGATCGGAGAAAGCGGCGCTCTCCGGCACGCCGTGCGCCGCCTTGGCCTCTTCAACGGCGTCGTGTCGCATCTGGTCGAGCATGGAGAGCTCTGAACTCATCGCGCGCATGCGTTCGATGAGAGTGTCGGCGGCCTGCCAATCTCGCTCCATAATCGCCGATTGCAGCTCCTGCTCCTGCTCAACGAATGCGAGCATCTTTGCCGACTGCTCTGCGAGCAATGCCTTGACCCTGTCCATCATACCGTCCTCCGTAGAGAGCTATCCTCTTACATGATCGGCCGATCCGGGCGGATTATGAGGGTTCGGCTATGCCAAAATGGGCGCCGTTGGTATACTCCCGCCCTGGTGACCTTCCGTCGTTTTTTCCCCGGATACCTGTTTTTTGCGCTGCTTCTCGTGGTTGCCCCACCGGAGGCCCACACCCTCTCGTTCTGGGATGAAGAACCTGCCTCTACGCTCGTGCCGCGCCTCGTGGAGGCAATGTCGCCTGAGGAACTGATTGCGCAGACGCTGATGATCGGCTGGCTTGGCGAAACACCGAGTCCGGAGATCATGGAGTGGATCGAGCGATCGAACCTGGGCGGAGTGAAGGTGTTCGGCTGGAACGGTGGCAACCTGACCAGGCTCGCAGAGACGATTGGCGCGATGCAGACGGTCGCCGGAGAGCATCGGCTCGGGATTCCTCTTCTCACAGCGACAGACCAGGAAGGCGGTTGGGTCAGGCACGTGAAGGGCTCCGGCGACCTTACCACCCGCATCACGCCGGGGAACATGGCGATTGGCGCTTCCGACCTTCCGTACGACGCCTACCAGAGCGGATACCACATCGGCCTCGAGTTGAGAGCACTCGGTATCAACATGAACTTCGCCCCCACGATCGATGTCTACGTCAATCCGGAGGCACACGTCATTGGACCGCGCGCATTTTCGGACGACCCGGTGCAGTCGGGGGTCCTTGGCGCGGCATTCTTTCAGGGCCACGAGGACGCCCGAGTCATCGCGACGGCAAAGCACTTTCCCGGCCACGGGAACGCGGCGGAAGACTCCCACGGCGTCCTCCCCGTCATTCAAGACGACATGCAAGTCCTGAGCGAACGCGATCTCGTTCCGTTCCGCATGCTGATTCGCGCCGGCGTACCGGCAATCCTCTCCGGCCACCTCAACTTCCCAGCCGTGACCGGTGACACGAGACCGGCGAGCCTTTCGGCCTTCTTCAAGCAGCGACTGCTTCGTGAAGAGATGGGATTCGACGGCTTGGTGATCACCGACGATCTCTACATGGGCGGTGCCTGGGAGTACGGAGCCGATGCCTCATGGGGGATCGCAGAGATCGTAACGGAAGCGCTCGCCATTGGAACCGACATGGTGATGCTCTCCCAGACTCCCGAGTACGGCGGGGAGATGCTTGTAGGGCTCCTCGAGCGATTCGAGACCGACGAAGGATTCGCGTCGACGATCAGAGAGGCGGCCGAGCGGGTGATCCATGTCAAGATCGAGTACCTCAAAGGCGAAGACCGCGTCCCGCTGCAGCCCGACCCGGCCCTCCTTCCTGAGTTGATCCACGAAGCGACCGGTACCGCATTCTTCCGCGATCAGGCCGCGAGGAGCGTCGCGATCGCACGTCCCGAGGGGATTCCGATAGCGGTCGACGAGCGCGTGCTTCTCGTTGGGAAGGATCGGGATTTTCTGTCGATAGGCTCGGAACTGATCGAGAACTCCGAGACCTATGCAATCCAGTCGACTCGATTTGCAGGCCCAAGCGCGGCGGAGATTGATTCAGTACGACGAGCGGCGGCGGGCTTCGATCGCGTCATCGTCTGTCTCTCAGATCCGTACACCGGGAGTATCATCAACGGGCTCCGAGACGCCGGGATTCAGACGACGGCATTCTCCATTCTCACGCCGGTCTACTTGCAGCAGCTTGGCTGGCTCGATTCCGCCATCGCCGTCTTCGGCTGGGGCGAGGAGTCGTTCCGCGCCGGATTCTCGGTTCTGCTTGGAAGAACCCCTGCGTTGGGAACAATGCCCGTTTCGATCGAACCACCTGCGCAATGAGGTGGACTCGCCTCCAGGAGAGCCAGCTCGATTCACTCATACGTTTCCTGGGTCCCCTCGAGGCGAGCTGTGTCCCCTTCACCGAGCAACTGGTCAGGGGTGGTCGCCTCGTGGTTCCGCGCACGCGAGCGCATCAGGTAGTCGTCCGTGTCGGGTCGGATGACTCGATCGACGGGGCGATCCTTCAGAGCCTCGCGGGCGTCTATCATCCGGTGCTCAGCCGGAGCCGGCCCTCGATCGAGGCGGAGGCGATCCGACTCCTGGGTCGCTCAAGCCGACGACTCTATTCGATCATGGGGCGAACGGAAGACGTGCTCGCACTCGAGGAGGCGTTTCGGCGCGAACCGTACGAGTACCTCACCTACCACCTCATGACACAGAGTGAGCCTCTCCCGGAGATCCCGCTCCCTCGGTTGCCAAATGGCATGAGCGTTCGTGAAGTGGGGCCGGATGAGTCGATGTGGCTCTTTGACATCCAAAAGGAATATGAGATAGAAGAGGTGCTGCTGCCCGGAAGCACATTCAGCGCAGCGTCGACCCTTCAGCACCTGAAGCGGACGTTGGACACCCAGTATGTGCTTGCAGCGGAGATTGATAATGCACCGATCGGCAAGGCAAACACCAATGCGAGGGGCCTCTTTTTTGATCAGATTGGCGGAGTCTTCACCGATCGATCCTACCGCGGGCGAGGAGTGGGTACCGCGCTCATGATCAGGCTTCTCAATCACATCGGCCGAGAGAGGAAGAACGGCACTCTTTTTGTGAAGAAGGGAAATGCAGCAGCCGTTCGCATGTACAATAACGTCGGCTTCTCCGTAGACGGAGAATTCAAGATTTCGTACTTCAGGTAACCATGGCAAAGAAGAAGCAGCGAAAGAAGCACTCAGTGCTCATTGTTTCCAGCGAGGTCGCGCCATTCGCAAAGTCAGGCGGGCTCGCTGAATCGGTCTCCGCACTGGCCCAAGAACTCGATCGAAACGGTCACGACGTGCGAGTATTGATGCCGCGCTACCGACATATCCGTCGCGATCGGCTCTACCGGTACCCCACGCCGTTTTCCGTTCGGGTGGGTCAGGACATCTTCACAACGGCGATCTTCGAGGGCCGATTAGGCGAGAGTTCCGTTGTCGTCTACTTCATTGACTACGAGGATCTCTACGCCCGCGAGGGCATCTACGGCCCGCCCGGCGGGAGCTACGAGGACAACCTTCGGAGATTCACGCTTCTCAATCACGCGGCCTTCTCGATTGGCCCCTTTATTGGATGGGAGCCTGAGGTCGTGCACGCACACGACTGGCCGACCGGACTGGTGCCGGTGATTGCCAAGAGTCGCTCAAACGTCGGTGTCAAACGGCCGGCTACCGTCATGACGATCCACAACGTTGGATACCAGGGTCCCTTCCCCGTCGGCGACTTTCCGTTGACCGGTCTCAGCTGGTCGGAGCTCTCCGCCAGTAACCTGCTTCACTTCGACTCCCTCAACCTGCTGAAGGCCGGCATCGTCAATGCCGACTACGTGACCACCGTATCGCCGACCTATGCGGAGGAGATCACGACTGGGCGTAAGGGCTTCTCGCTTGACGGAGTACTCGCTGAGAGGCGTGAGACGCTGGTCGGAATCCTCAACGGTGTCGACTACGACATCTGGAACCCGGAAAAGGATCCCTACCTCGACGTCAAGTACACGGTTGAGACGGTCGCGCTCAAGGCCAGAACAAAGGCGTCGCTCAAGATGGAGCTTGGACTTCCGGTCACCGAGGAGTTGCCGCTGGTTGGGATGGTTTCTCGTCTTGTTGACCAGAAGGGTTTTGAGGAGCTC
>JANQQY010000462.1 GCA_028284845.1 Spirochaetales bacterium | reverse complement strand
TGGATTACCTCGAGCGGGAGGGATGGTCCGACGCCGACCGAATCGCCTCCGGTCACTACGCCCGCACCCGGGTCTCCAACGATCAGGTCGAGCTGCTTCGGGCTCCGGACCCGGTCAAGGATCAGACCTACTTCCTCTCGCACCTCAATCAGATGCAGTTGCGGCGGCTCTCGTTCCCTATCGGTAGCTACGAGAAGCATGAAGTCCGATCCCGAGCGGAGGCGTTCGATCTTCCCAACAAGGACCGGCCTGACAGCCAGGGAATCTGTTTTTTGGGAAAGATCCGCTACCCGGAGTTCATTCGTCACTATCTGGGCGAACGGGAAGGCGACATCATTGAGTCGGGTTCCGGCCGGCGGCTCGGGACCCACAAAGGCTTTTGGTTCTACACCATCGGCCAGAGGACCGGACTCGGCCTGAGCGGCGGTCCGTGGTATGTGGTGGGGAAGAGTGTTGAGGAGAACACGATCCACGTCTCACACGCACGGCAGGAACGGTGGCGCGATTGTTTTCGCGCGGGCGAGCTCTCCTGGATAGGTGGTGCGCCCTCTGACGGCGGCTACACCGTCAAGCTTCGGCACGGGCCAAAGCTCATCCCTGCAAGAATTGCGTTCTCCACCGACTCAATGACGGTTCACCTGGACGAGAGCGATCGCGGTATTGCTCCGGGGCAGTTTGCGGTGGTCTATGACGGCGAGAGCTGTCTGGGGAGCGGGAAGATCCTGGAGGATGTGTGAGAATCATAGTCGTTGAAGATGACGCCAAGATCGGGCAATTCGTCTCGAGAGGCTTAAAAGAGGCTGGATTTGCAGTCGACCACGTCGAATCTGCCGAGGAGGCGATCACTCGCTTCGAGTCGGGGGAGTACGACGCCGCCGTCGTTGACGTCATGTTGCCGGGGATCGACGGGCTTGCGATGATTGAGAAGCTACGAACTACCGGAGTGACCACTCCAATGCTCGTCCTCAGCGCAAAGCGTAGCGTAGAAGACCGAGTTCAAGGATTCACCAGCGGCGGCGATGACTATCTCACCAAGCCGTTCTCGTTCTCCGAACTCCTCGTCCGCGTGCAGTCACTCATCCGTCGCTCAAGCCAGACCGCGGCTCCCACGAGATTAGAGGTCGCAGACCTCAGCGTGGATCTGCTCTCACGAACCGTCATTCGGAGTGAGGTAGAGATTGAGCTTCAGCCGCGGGAGTTCTCGCTTCTTGAATACCTGCTTCGCAATCCCGAACGTGTCCTCTCCAAGACCATGATCATGGAACACGTCTGGGACTACGACTTTGATCCGCAGACCAATGTGGTCGACGTCCTTGTGTCGAGACTGCGCAGCAAGATCGACAAGGAGTTTGACCACAAGCTGATCCACACCGTCCGCGGTGTGGGATATGTCCTCAAGGCGCCGAGGGATTCGTGAGCCGGCGCGCATCTCCGCGAAGGGTTTTCTTCCGGCGAGTAGACGTTCGGCTCACTGTCTGGTTCTCAGCGGTCTTCCTGTTGACGGCGCTCCTCCTCTTTGGTTTCACCTATCTCAGACTCAGCCAGACGCTTCGCGCCGAGGACCGGCGTCAGCTTCAGAGCCTTGCAATCCGCTATGTCTTGCCGTTTCGGGCCGCCGTCTCCCAGGCTGCGGGCATCAACCTGATGGTAAATGAGATAAGCAACGACATCCTCCAGCCCACCTTCACACCGTTCTTTGCGCGGCTTGCCAACTCGAACAATGAGTCGCTGGTCTTTGCCATGCCCCTCCCCGAGTGGCAGGAGATCGACCTCTTCCCGCTCACCTCCGGCATGACACCCCACGCTGACGGCTTTCTGCGGATCCCCGCCCCTGGGCTCCCGTACGATCTCGAGGTCTTTGGCATTCGTCTTTCAGACCAGTACATCCTTCAGATTGGAGGAGACACGCGCAACCAGGTTGCGGCCCTTGCCGCCTTCCAGACCGGGTTCCTTTTTGCGTTCGCAGTCATGCTCGGGCTGAGTCTCGCAGGTGGGCTCCTTGTAGCCTCTCGGACACTGCGACCGATCAGCGCACTCAACTCCACCGTTCGTTCCATCATCACGACCGGCGAACTCGATCGCCGGATTCCCACCAGAGATTCGAACGATGATCTTGACGACATGATTGGATCGGTCAATCTCATGCTCGATAGGATCCAGAATCTCGTGACCGGGCTTCGTGACGCACTTGATGCCGTTGGTCACGATCTGCGAACCCCGCTCACCCGCTTTCGCGGCATTGCAGAACGCGCTCTCAGCGGCTCTGAAGAGCTCTATGCCGAGGCACTTGGCGACGCGATGGAAGAGTCGGAGATGATCCTCGGCATGCTCAACGCCATGATGGATATCTCTGAGGCTGAGAGTGGCGCGATGAAGCTTCATCGGCAGCCAACCGATCTGCTTGAACTCGCCGCCGGCGTCTCCGAGGTCTACGCACTCCTCGCCGAGGAACGAGAGATGTCGATCGAGGTCGCTGATGGACCGCTCGTAGCGCAGAGTGATCCCTCTCGGATGAGACAGGTGATTGGGAATCTCCTCGACAACGCCATCAAGTACGGGGACCACGGGTCACACATCCGCGTGAACGGTTCGCGCGAAGGCGGTACAGTCCTCCTCGAGGTTGAGAACGAGGGCGATCCGATTCCGCCGGAAGAGCGTGACCGCATCTGGAGCAGGCTCTATCGAGCGCATGGTGCAGCGGACAGGCGCGACGGGCTCGGTCTGGGGCTTGCGCTGGTCCGGGCGGTCGTGGAAGCGCACGGAGGAAGTGCCAATGTGCGCGGCGATGGTCGACTGACCTGCTTCTCTATCCGGATTCCCGCGGATCCGAACATTACAGAACTGTAACGATCGAGCAATGATTCCGTAATGGTCCCCGCCTACATTCAGGTTCGTGAGTTACGGTAGTGGTGTACAACGACATCACCTCTTTCTGATCGGCGCTGCGATGGTCGCTCTGGCAGTACCCCCGCTTTCCGCTCAGTCATCGTCCCCCGGTGACGCCTCGCTCGAATCCCCCAATAGTGAGGACGTATTGTGGGCCTATCAGAGCGCCTTTCGCAGAGCCGCGCAGGAGGCGCTTCCTGTTGTCGTCAAGATCGACGTCGTGGACATCGTCACTCGCCAGGTGCCGTCGCTTCAGAATCCGTTCAGTTTCTTCTTTGGAAACCGGGCGGAGGAGCCTGAAGAGCAAGAGTTCCGACGGCCCGGTCTGGGTTCCGGCGTCATTGTCCGGCGCGTCGGCGAACAGGTCTACGTCCTCACGAACAACCACGTTGTTGGGAATGCGGACGAGATCACCGTCAGTCTTCACGACGGGCGAGAGTATGAGGCGAGTCTTATTGGCGCCGACGAGGGCCGAGACCTCGCCCTGCTCACCTTCGAGACCGACGAGGAAATTCCCATAGCACGACTCGGCGATAGTGATGCGCTTCGCGTGGGCGACTGGGTCTTTGCCGTGGGCAATCCCCTGGGATTCGAGTCGACTGTGACGTCAGGAATTGTGAGTGCAGTCGGTCGTCGGCCTGCTGGCGGAAGCAACATCAGTGAGTTTGTCGACTTCTTGCAGACCGACGCTGCCATCAATCAGGGAAACTCTGGCGGAGCGCTCGTCAACCTTGCCGGTGAGGTCGTGGGTATCAATACGTGGATTGCGAGTCGTTCCGGTGGGAATGTCGGGCTTGGATTTGCCATTCCTATCAACAACGCGAAACGGGCGATCGACGAGTTTATCGCCTACGGCGAGGCGGAGTACGGGTGGCTTGGTGTTGGACCGGGCGGCGTCCTGAGCGATCCGGTTGCGACCAGTCTGGGTGTGGATTCAACGGATGGGGCCTTTGTCGGAAGCGTGTCAGTGAACTCGCCGGCCTCACGAGCAGGATTGCTCCCCGGCGATATCGTCACCTCGATCGACGGACGATCGATCGAAGTCTGGTCCGACCTGGTCAACGTTGTTGCAAACACCCAGCCGGGTCAGACACTTCCGTTTCGGGTCTGGCGAGGCGACAGCGCCGCGACCTACTCGGTGACC
>JANQQY010000433.1 GCA_028284845.1 Spirochaetales bacterium | reverse complement strand
GCGACGGCAGCATCACCGATGCTCTGGGCAAGTGAGTATGACCGTTCGTAGAACCCGCGCGCGGCGTCGAATGCGCCGCGATGGTAGCTCGCGGCACCGGCCCAGAGCGCCGCATTCATCTCGCCGGCCTCGTTGTCGGACTCTCTATACGCAGCGATAGCCAACTCAAACTCGTCAAGCGCCCGCTGATGCTGCCCCTCCTGGTAGAGCCGGACACCGCGCTCAAACCGACCATCGGCCGTCTCCTGCGCACCGACTGCTGTAGCGGCGATCACGAACAGAGCGAAGGAAGCGACCCGCTGGTGCATTCTCATACCTCGAGTCTACAATAGACGCATGCGTCCTCTACAGTTCGAGCGAAATGTTCTTCGGAACCCGGCGGGCTCGTGTATGGTCTCGTTTGGGAACACCCGCGTCCTCTGTTCCGCGACGATCGAGAAGTCGGTACCGCCTTTTCTTCGGGACTCCGGCAAAGGATGGCTCACGGCCGAGTACGCAATGCTACCGGGAAGCACGCCCGGAGGACGAAAACGCCGGGAGATAGGGAAACGGGACGGGCGCAGCACAGAGATACAGCGTCTGGTGGGAAGGAGCCTGCGGGCCGCAGTGAAGCTGGAGGAGCTTGGAGAGATCTCGATCATGGTGGACTGTGATGTGATCGAGGCCGACGGTGGGACGCGAACAGCAAGCATCTCAGGCGGTTGGGTTGCGATCTACGACGCTTTGCGCGGTATTGCGGACGAGCGCGGATACAAGCCCGAGAGCTTTTTGTACGGTCAGGTCGCGGCGGTCAGCGTCGGGATTGTCGGTGGAAAGATCATCACCGATCTCGACTACGCGAACGACTCAACAGCGGAAGTGGACATGAATGTGGTCAAACGAGACGAGACGCTCGTAGAGGTGCAGGGAACCGGCGAGAAGGGCACCTTCACTCGGAGCCAACTGGACCAGCTCATGGATGCCGCGGACGAGGGCATCACGGCCATCTACGCGGCACAGCGCGAAGCGCTGGGGATCTAACGTCGGCTAGAGCATCGACTTCTTTGGCATCCCTTCGGCCTTGAACTCTCTCAGGCTGTACCGCCCATCTCCACAGCCACCTTTTCCGTCCGGCCTGATGTGCGGCAGGTTGCCGGACGACGTGCCCTTGTAGGCGTATGGGTCTTCGCCTGCAACCATGACGATCCCTCGGTAATCCTGTTTGGCCATCGGCTTGTCGTCCTCGTGTCGCCACGGGAGGAGCGACTCGGCGCTCATGTAGTGGTTCACGAGCGCGCGCCTGAAAGTCCCCTGCGGCGCGTTGTTTGGGAGTGAACGGTGGAGGGTGTACCCGTTGAAGAAGACGACCGCGCCAGCAGGCACCTCGACTGCTACTGCGTCGTCGTCTGTATAGGGAAAGTCGAATGACTCAACGGTGCAGTCGAATCGTGGATCGTCGTGCGGATACTGCGGCCAGAGAACTCCGCGCCTATGACTGCCCGGTATGATCCAGAGACAACCATTCTGGGTTGTCGCGTCGTCAAGAGCAATCCAAGCGCCACAGAGCGATCGATCACGCGTGGGGATGAAGTCTTCGTCCTGATGCCAGGCCTGACCGGGCTTACCGGACGACTTGATAAAGAGCATCGATTGCATGCACTTCACGTTCGGACCGATCACGCCGGTAAGCACGTCGACAATCGTCTCCTGCGAGAGGTAGTTCAGCATCGCCTCACTTGAACCGTGGGGCTGGTGGATGCAGAGGACACCACCAAGCACGTCTTCGTCCGACGCAAGGGCAGGAGGCGCGCTGTAGTTGTGGATCTCACCTCGCTCACCACGCACGATGGAGAGACTCTCGCCCAGGATCTCGTCGACCTCGGCCGGCCTGAGGGCGTCTCGGACCACCAGATACCCGTGCTCACGATAGAACGCCGAGCTCTCCTCCCCCACCTCAGTGGGATCAAACATGACCAGTTCACTCATGGATGTAGTATCGCCACGGCACGCTCTTGCGTGATATCGGGATTCTCCGCCAACATGTCTCAGATGAACATATGGCAGGGTGAGCCCGAGCTGACCATAGGAGACGTCATATATCCGCCGCACGGCCGCCTGGGTCCGCGTATCCAGCCGAACCTTCAACTTGTATACGTATGGGACGGAAGCGCTCGGATCTGGATCAACGGCAGGCGATCAGATCTCCAAGCCGGCGAGTGCATTCTGCTCCTCCCGCACCGGCGGGAGCGTTTTGCCTTCTCCGACGGATCGAGCACGCATCACGGCTGGGTAGAGGCTCGTGAGCCGGTGCTGGAGCCATCATTCGGGGGGCGACTCGGGAGCATCGAAGGCCAGGTGTTTCGAACGCCGGGAACGATTCGGGACCTTGCTCGAGTAGGCACGCGACTCAAGGACGACCCCCGCTGGGGCGCGCGGAAGGCATACTTCGCGCTGTGCGGGGCGGTGCTTCTCACGTTCGCCGCAGATGCCGGAATCGCGCGGCTCGAAGGTGCACCACCGAACGATCAGAGGCTTCCGCGCGCCCTGGCTCGAGCCATCGACGAGATCCACATCAAGACCGCGCGCATTGAAGGCGTGGGAGCGATTGCGACAGCCGCGGGAGTGTCTCAACAACACCTGGCGCGTCTCTTTCGAACTCACCTTTCCACCACGCCGCACGAGTACCTCTGGCGCGTGCGCACGGAGAAAGCGGTCGACCTCATTCGGTCGACGGGACTCTCGCTCACGGAGGTCGCACGGCAGAGCGGCTTCAAGACGCAGTTCCATCTCTCGCGGCGTGTCCGAGATCACACCGGCGTCCCGCCGTCGGAGCTCCGCCTGGGAGATGACTCCGCCACGCGCTTGCGGTGAGGCAGCGTGACGCCTACTATCAGGCATGGAACGCGCCATTGGATTGCACCACTTCGCACTCAACGTTTCGGACATCGAACGATCGATCGGGTTCTACGAGACCGCGCTCGGGCTTCGGCTCGCGCGGCGCTGGGGCGAAAGCCCGCAGGCGGCGATGCTCGACCTGGGAGATGGCTCGATGCTTGAGCTATTCGAACGCCCGGAGAGTGCGGGCGTTACCGGGAGCTACTTCCATTTCGCTCTGCGGACAGATGACATCGACTCAGCCTATGCCCACGCTGTTCAGAACGGCGCAGAGGAGTCGGTGGCACCAAAGGATGTCGACATTCCCTCCGACCCTCCCTTCCCGGTTCGCATCGCCTTTGTGAACGGACCTGATGGTGAGTCGGTGGAGCTCTTTCAGGAGCGATGATCGACAGTCGCTACCAGATCCGGTAGGTGACGGAGAGGATGGGTATCGGGATCACCGGGTCCTGAACGAAGTAGGGTCCGCCGCGGGGACCGTCTACGAGAACCGGAACCACGGCGCCGATGTCCCAGCTCAGACGGTTTCCGGCGATGCGGAAGACCGCGGCGGGAGCAAAAGCCCTCGGCACCCAGTCCAATGCCTCGGTCCCCTCGCCGGAACGCTTGGCCCAGATGATCCAGTTTTCGATTACGACGGCACTGCCGGGATTGATTGCGCGTTTCCCGCCAAGCGCGAGGACGACACCGGGGATCGTGAAGCCGTCTGAGAAGGTCATCGCAAATCCGCTCCCAATCGTAAAGCTGTCAGTTGGATCACCGAATGATGCGAGGGCGTAGGGAAGCACAAGAGGGCCCAGTTCAAGCTCAAGCCACGATGCACCAAGAAAGCCGCCTACACTCAATCCGGTTGAGGAGCCGACGCGGAAGCTCCCTCGTAGGCTGAAGAGCGCCCCCGGAATGCTGATGCCGCCCCAGACGCTGAGCGATTGGGTGACACCGTAGCTACCGGTGACGGCTATGATCTCCTGTGACGCCACATGAAACTCTCCAGGCTCCAGCGGGAACCCGGTGGGCATGACAATGAGCCGATTGGCTGCCGAGTCCTCAAAGAGCTGCCTCACATCATCGATCAACTCGCGCGCCTCAACGATCGCGCTCCGTGCGATTTGAACAATGGATCCGTTCGCGAGAACGATCTCGATCCGGTCCTCAAGGCGATCGAGGAGCCTACCTTGAAACCGAGTTGCATCACTTGTCTCGACCTGGACGAGCGCCCCTACAGTCAGACGTTCGAGCTGGTCCTCCACAAGCGAAGCGTCCGCAACGACGGGGCCGGCAAGAAGGGCGAGAGCGATACTCGCGACCGCCCGCAGGGTCATCCGACGCGCGCCCCTACCGTACATTCGACCTCCCCCCTTTCCGCTTTCTCCCGGACTCAACCGCTCGAATCAGATCCTTCGCACCCTCCTCGATCGCACGTCCGGCACTGTTGAACCGGAAACCAACGTAGACACCAAGGCCTGCGTGAATCGAATCGTGAAGCACGTGTGTCAGGAGCTTCAGATAGGCGTTCTTGTTCACCTTGCCCTCGCGATCGCGAAGAAGAAGGGCTCTCCAGCCGGTAGACTCAACAAGTCGGTTGAGCTGCTTCACGAGCACGGGGAAGAGCGTTCGGACCATCGAGAAATACTTCCGATGATACTCCGAGTCCTTCTGAATGAGGTTTCGAATCTGCGTCCTTCGGTCCCGGACGACCCGGCCAGACTCCGTTCTTCGCGGTATCGCAGACCCGATCAACGAACGGACTTTTGGCGAGGCGCTGATCATCAGAATTGCAAGGTAGCACATCACTACTCCGCCAAGATTCTGCTCGAACTTCCCGCCGGGCTTCCGGTGAATCTGGTCGAGGATACGGCGGACACGGACGATCGCAAGATTCACCGGACGACGATCAGCCCGTCCCTGGGCGAAGAGCTGGCTCTGATCCACCACGGTCTCGGCCGCTGTCTCGATCGCTACGATCGCCTCCCGAATGCGGCGTGTGAGTGGATGATCGGCGTAGCGCCGAACGAACGAGTCGACGGCACGCGCGTCGAAGCCGGTAGCCTTGGTCTTGGCCCCGGCCTGCATCATCGTGTTCACCTCACCTGAGAGCTCTTCCGGGACGAGCGTACCGTGGTGGCTGCTCAGATAGAAACGAAGCTCGTTCACCTCGGCTTGCCCCAGAGTCGCGCCCGTCTGGATGCCAGCCAGCACCGACTTATGGAGCATCTGAGCGGCGTCCAGGAGCTTCCCGAGCACATGTGCCTCAACGGAGAGCGTCTGCTGAAGCAGGTTGAGGGACGGATCATCAGGGACCGTAGCGACCGTTCGGATCGACTTCGCCGCCCCAGGAGGTATGCGCAACTCGTCGTCTACGTAACGGTTGTAGTTGCCAATCACGTCGGTCGGGTGGAACCCGTTCGGGAGGACGTCCCGGTGTCGGTTGTGCCAGAAAAGGATGGGGAGATCGGGGCGGATCTCCCGCGCCACTCGGATGTAGCCGCCCGCAGAGACATGCGAGGTCGGCTCCGGATTCGTGACGACAACGAGCGCACCAATATGGGGCAAGAAGGCGAGGTTCTCCTCACGACCGATGCCAGCAGGCATGTCGCAGATAAGGAGGTCGTAGTTCGAGAGGAGCTCCAGCGACCAGGTCTCAAAGAGACGTGCGCGGAGCTTGGCACTCTCGCCACGGCCAATCTTGGGCGATGGGAAGAGGAGATCGAGGCGATCGAAGACGTTCACCGTCTGGGCCGAGAGGGAACTGCCATCCAAGTTGGCGAGAGCCGTCGCCCGCGCTGCACGCTCGACGCGTGCCTCCGGTATGTCGAGAATCGTCGCGACATTGGAGAGGGGGTCCAGATCAACGTCACCAACACGCCGACCAGACTTCGCCGCGATAATCGCGAGGTTCACGCTCGTCGTCGACTTGCCCACGCCGCCCTTTCCCGACCCTATTGCCACGACACGACGGTGAAGCTTCTCTCGCGCGGTCATCGGCACACTCTACCGCACTCAGGGCC